>JAFTZF010000022.1 GCA_017464645.1 Lachnospiraceae bacterium
AGAGTGGTATCTGGAAAACCGTGTGGCTGGAGAGCATGCCAGAGGATTATATCAGGGATATTAAAATCACGCCGCTGTATGACGATGCTGCAGTAAAAATACGGGTGCTTGCGGCAGAAGCGGCTGGTAATGCGCCTCGGAAAGTGCAGATTCAGATTCTGGACGGAGGCAGGCTGCTGACAGAAGCGGAGGGCAAAAGCGGCGCTGACATCGTGATGGATCTGGCAGGCTTTGAGGCCTGGGCGCCGGAGAATCCCAAGCTGTATGATGTGAAAGTTATCATGGGAGAGGACGGGATAGAGTCCTACTTTGGTATGCGCAAAGTGTCCGTAGGCCGGGATAAACGGGGACTGTTACGGTTCTATCTGAACAATAAGCCCTTCTTTTTCAACGGGGTCCTGGACCAGGGATACTGGCCCGAGAGCCTTTTGACGGCCCCTTGTGAGGAAGCACTGATTTATGATATTGAAAAGCTGAAGAACCTGGGATATAATACCATTCGTAAGCATATCAAGGTGGAGCCGGAGCGGTTTTATTATCATTGTGATCGGCTGGGCATGCTGGTTTGGCAGGACATGCCCAATGGTGGCGGTGAGTATAATATGCTCTTTGTGGCTTATCTGACCAATGGCTTCGATCGTTTTGCAAGAGGGATCAAAGATAGTCACTACAGCTGGTTCAAGCGGACGGATAAAGCAGGCCGGGATCAGTATTACGAGGATTTGGCTGGAATGGTTTTCTTGCTCTACAATCATCCCAGCATTGTGACCTGGGTGCCTTTCAACGAGGGCTGGGGACAATTTGATGCGGCGAAAGCCACTGAACTGATTCGAAGCCTGGATTCCACCCGATTGGTGAATGAGGCCTGTGGCTGGTTTGACCAGCAGGGTGGAGATATGTACAGTGTTCATAATTATATCCGCAAGCTGAAGGTAAAGCCCCAAGACCGTGTTGTGGCTTTGACGGAGTACGGCGGATATGCATACCCTGTGCCGGGGCACATGGCCTGCGAGAAAGAGTTTGGGTATCAGCACTACAGGTCTATGGAGGATCTAACGTCCAATTATCAGAAACTTTGGGAAGAGCAGATTTATCCAAACCTGGAAAAGGGTTTGAGCAGTGCTATTTACACGCAGACCAGTGACATTGAAGAAGAGATCAATGGTCTGATGACTTACGACCGGGAGATCGATAAACTGACCCCGGAGGTGGTGAGAGCGTTGAACCGGCGGCTCTATGAGCAGTTTGCAGGATTGTCAGGAGATTAAAGGAGTAGTTAAATAGAAGGGAGAATGTTTATGGAAAGAGCAGAATTTCAGCAGAAATTAATAGACATTTCGAATTTGGCAAAGCAGCAGGGAAGACGCCTGACCATGCAGGAAGTGAGAGGATTTTTTGCAGAGCTTTCTCTGACGGAAGAGCAGATGAAGCTGGTATATGAATATTTGACAGCCAATCAGATTGTCGTAGAGGGGTATGTGCCTGAGAAGCAGGAGGAAGAAATTCCCTACACCAGGGAGGAACTGCAGTTTCTGCAGACCTATGAGAAGGAATTGAATGCCGTTGAGCTTCTGACAGAAGAGAAACTGGAGCCGTTTCTGAAGCAGGCGGAGGAGGGTGTCGACATAGCCAAGGCTAAGGTCATTGCCCAGAGACTGCATAAGGTGCTGGAGCAGGCGAAAACATATCGGGGCCGGGGCCTTCCGCTGGATGACCTGGTACAGGAGGGAAACATGGGTCTGATTCTTTCTATGGAAACCTTAGGTCTGCGGCCTGCAGGCATGACAGCCCTGGAGTATGCCCATGGGGAAGTGGACCGTGCGCTGCGAAGAGCGCTGGAAGAGGATGAAAGCCAGCGCCAGGAGAGCAATCAGATCGTAGATAAGGTCAATAAGCTCAGTGACAGTATCACCCAGCTGACAGAAGATCTGGAGCGCCAGGTGACGGTGGAAGAGCTGTCAGCATTCCTGGATATGAGCGTGGAGGAAATCGAGGATATTCTGAAGCTGGCCGGAGACGATATTGAAGTGGCGGATGAAGAGGAGCTGCAGGAGAATGCAGCGCTGTGGATTTCGCCGGTAGAGGAAAAATAGAGAAAGAAATGATAAACTCCCGACAGAGATTCTGCCGGGGGTTTTTATAAAGACAAAATTATTCGTTCTTTTTTTCTTTCAATTTTTTATAAAGGGCTATGATGGCAGCAATAAATAAAAGGGATAGCAAAACGGCAAATATCAATATGATAATACTACGGTTTTTTATTCCAAGATAGAAGAGCAACGCACTAATAGCAACCGAGAATGCAGTTAAGAAAAAGGCCAGAAGTACCCGGATAAACATAGGTACGCTTTTTTTTGTTATAAGTTCCAGGGAACCTTCAAATATGACAGAAAAAATAATTTCTATTAAAAGTTCCATACGGATCCTCCTTTCAAACATCTATTTTGTTAGTTGAGTCATTTTGATCCAAATAACTGTTAAAAACTACTCTTAACCTGATTCAAGATCCGAATAGCGGACACCGTCATCTCCTCCGTCATAACGAGGCTCTCTGTAAGCCCTTTTTTAATACACTCGGCCACATGCTCCACCTCGTAGACCAGCTCGTGGTCGCAGGGATAGGAGAGTACCCGGGTGGAGCCGTCAGGAAAATGCAGGGTGGCTTCCCGGGCTTTCCAGTAGGAGGGAATCTCCGCATAGCCCTTGGTGCCGTATAAATAGGCGGTGTGGCAGGTCTGGGAGCAGATGCTGGTCTTATTGGCAGCCAGCAGCCCGTTTTCCAGCAGGAGGTTTAAGATAAACTGGTCCTCTACGCCGGAAGCGCTCCTGGTGCACATACCCTGGGCCTGCACGACAGGGCAGTCAAAGAGGTATTGAAGCAGCTGTAAGCTGTAGATAGCATTTCCATAGAGGGGGCCGCCGCCTTTGGAGGCGTCAAAAAACCAGGAGTTGTAGCCGGGGTCGAAGGAACTGGAAAAGTCAGCCATGGTGATGCGCCCCAGTTCTCCAGCCAGGATCCGCTTTTTAAGCTCCTGCATGACCGGCAGAAAGACTACCTTCTCGGCCTCCATGATAAAGAGACCCTTCTCCCGGGCCAGAGCAAACAGCTCTGCGGATTCTTCCTCCTTTAAGGTAAAGGGCTTTTCGCAGAGTACATGGTGGCCGGTTTCCAGTGCCATACGCGCGTAGTGGTAATGGAGGCTGTTGACCATGGAAATATAGATCACATCCACTTCCGGATCTTCCATCAGGGACTCGTAGCTGCCATAGGCTTTGGGAACCTGCCACAGGGCAGCCTTTTCCTGGGCTTTGGCTAAATCCCGGGAAGCCAGGGCCACCACCCGGCTGTCAGCGGAGTCCCGGACTGCAGAAATAAATCGGGGTGCAATGGATGAAGTGCTGAGAATTCCGTAATTAATAGACATGTGAGTATCCTCCTGCCAAATATTTGTAAAAATATAAACAATAATAGTAATTAATATTGATTTTGGAAAATTATAGTATATAATATAAATAAGTTTAACACAGAAGAACTTGAAAGAAAAGAGGAGGAGCGGCAAATGAAATTTACCCCTATTACAAATACCATATTAGATGCTCAGGTGCTGGAGCAGGATCTGGCACAGGCAAAGAAATTCAGCAAGATTGCAGTAGGAGAGAAATGTCTCTATTATACGGGGCTTTTGCAGACCGGCTATCTTCCTCTGGAGGAGATTGTCTGGGCTTACAAGCGTCAGGAAGACTGCCAGAGCAATCTTTGCTGTGGCCGGATGAGTTTTGAGAGCTTTTTCCTCATGGTAACTACAAAGGAGAAAAAGCAGAAGAAAACCAGCCTGGAAGTTTCACGGGATGTAAAAGAGATCCTGGAGCTGCTGGCAGAGCGGAATCCCGGAATCGACATTGGTTACTCCCAGGAAAAAGCAGAAAAATATCTGTAATTTTTGAGTTCCTATTATGGAAAAAGAGCTGCCAAATCCATATGGCAGCTCTTTTTCTATTGCTTTAGGGATTCATATTCTCGGAGAGAATGTAGTGCTTCTTTTGCCATGGGAATTAAGACGATCATATTAAAGATAGTCATGAGGCCAACGCCGATGTCGCCCAGGTCCCACACAAAGGTATAAGCAGCCAGGCCGCCGATGAAGAGCATGATCAGAGCCAGGATCTTGTACAGGGTCTGGGACAGCCAGTTGTCGCCGAAGAGATAGGCCACATTGGGGCGGGCGTAGAACAGAATACCGATAAAGGTGGAAAAACTGAACAGCCACAGGATGATAGCAATAAAGATGCCGCCAAAGGCGCCTAAGTGGTACTCCATGGAAGTCTGCAGCAGAGCCATGCCGCTTAAGTTACCAATTACATCAGCGGGAACCAACAGCATGATCATAGCAGTGCAGCTGCAGATGATGATTGTATCAATGAATACACCGAAAGCCTGCAGCAGACCTTCTTTGGCCGGGTGGCTGATTTGGGCAGCTGCTGCAGCGCAGGGCGCAGAACCGGAGCCGGCTTCGTTGGAGAAGAGGCCGCGCTTCACACCATTCATGAGGACGGTACCGAATCCGCCGGCAACCACCTGGCGCAGGCCGAAGGCTTCGGCGAAAATCTGCTGAAATACACCGGGCAGCAGATGTACATTTTTGAAAATAATGAAAAGGGTGATGATAAAATAGCAGCCGGCCATGATAGGAACCATGATATCCAGCACCTTTACGGTCATATTTTTGCGCAGTACAATGATGGCCGCCAGCGCCACCAGGAGAATAGTGGAGTAAATGGGCGGAATCTGAAAGGCATTATAAAAAGAAGAGGTCACGGAGTTGCTGATCACCTGGCTGATGCCGCACCAGCAGAGCAGGCCGGACAGCGCAAAGAGAATCGCCAGGACAGAACGCTTCTTGGGATTCTTGTTGCGCCTTCTGTTATTTACAAAATGATGGATATAATAAGCGGGGCCGCCACGGTATCCGCCGTAGAGCGGGTCCTTTTCTTTATAGAGCTGGGCCAGAACCGCTTCGATAAAGGAAGTGGAAGAGCCGATGAGAGCGGTCACCCACATCCAGAACACAGCGCCTGCGCCGCCGGCAGAAATGGCGGCCACTACACCCACCAAATTTCCCATGCCTACGCGGGTGGCGGTGGAAATAATCAGGGCCTGGACACCGGAGATAGCTCCCTGCTCCGAATTGCTGCGCTTTTCCACGGTGACTTTTATCATTTGCGGAAACAGGCGCACCGGCAGAAACCGGGTGCGGATGGTAAAATAAATGCCGGCCGGGATCAGGATCAGGACCAGCAGGGGAAGTCCTAAAGACCCGCCGCCAGGCAGTGGAATGGTAAAAAGATCTCCCCATAAAAAGTTGTAAACAGCTGAAACGATCTGCATGATGTTCCTCCTATGTATGTCAGAATTGCATTTTTCGTAATCCCAGTATATAATGAGAAGGAATATTTGTAAAATTGATAGAAGTAATAAATAGTATCGAAAATATAGATAACAGAAAACGCAGATACAGGGGAGGAAACTGCATGGAGATCAAGAATTTAAAGACCTTTATTCAGGTGGCAGAGCTGGGCAGCTTCACCAAGGCGGCAGCGGAGCTGGGGTATTCCCAATCCACCATTTCTTTTCAGATCAAACAGCTGGAAACGGAGCTGGACGCGCAGGTGTTTGAGCGCATCCATCACACGGTGGCCCTGACAGAGCGGGGCCGGGAGATTTTGAACTATGCCCACCAGATCACCAAGCTGGCTCAGGAAATGAGTGAGGAGGTTCGGGAGGGCAATCCGGTCGGGGGGCACCTTAGGGTGGCTATGGCGGATTCTCTGTGCAGTAAGCTTCTGGAAGAGCGGTTCCTGCATTTTCGGGAACGGTATCCCAATATTACCCTGAAGATCATTGCAGCGGGCACCGAGGAGATGTTCCGCCTGCTGAACCAGAACCAGGTGGACTTTGTGTTTACCCTGGACAGCCATATTTACAATGCGGAGTATGTGGTGGTAAAAGAAGAACAGATGCAGATGCATTTCGTGGCCGGGAAGGACTGGGCGTTGGAAGCGCTGGCTTCAGGAGAACTATCCATTCGCCAGCTGATGGGACAGCCCTTCCTTTTGACAGAGAAGGGGATGAGTTATCGCAGGCTCATGGATGAGAAGCTGGCAGCCATGTTCCTGGAGGTGGAGCCTATTTTAGAGGTGGGCAATACGGACCTGATCTGCCGGCTGGTGGAGCAGGGAGCAGGGATCTCTTTCTTGCCGGACTACGCCACAGCCCAGGCGGTAGAGGCCGGGACCATGGTGCATCTGCCGGTACATGATTTTAATGTGGAGATCTGGGAGCAGATCCTGCATCATCGGGATAAATGGGTGTCGCCCCAGATGCAGGCAGTGATTGATTATTTTACGAAAGATGTATAAAAGGGGCTGTTGCAGAATAATTAATTTTTAAGATTATCCTGCCAGTTTCCAACCCCAAAAAGAATCTCAATTTTTACCTTTGATTTTCCACGCATTAAGAATCTTTGAAACTCATAATCGTTTTTCGGGACTCCAAACGTTCCTCCCACCTGAATGGAACGGTTCATCCGATACAGGATCCCTTTTTCGCTCATGATGTTTTCATAGGATTCCTGACGCTGTGCTATGAATTTCTTGGAAAAATAGAGCTTTTTGCTATCTGACGAGAAGAATATATTTTCTGAGAAAATGAATAGATCATGCCCTTCAGCATCATCCGCGGGTGATACGCAGGGCATCCGACTTCTTTGTATCTGTCGTATAGTGTTTTCAGTTCCAGACTGTCCACAACAGTATTTACGACCCTCATCAGATGATTTCCCGGGATGAAATCTTCAAAAGATAGTGGTAACCGTTCTCTATTTTTTTGCACAAAAGAAGAGGGTAATCCCTCAAGTCATTTCATGACTTTTGGGACACCCTCCGTTGTCTACAGCCCACTTTCTTTTTGCCAATTGTTATTTTACACTTAGGTAGTAGGGCGGTGGCTTGGGCCCAAGCCCGCATTTTTATTTCTGTATGATTTTATTCGCCTTCGTTATCCCTTTTCCTTGTGAAACTTTTGTATTTTCTGAATTCAAGAGGTGTGCAGTCAAGATGTTTACGGAACAGATGAATAAGCCCCACTGTAGCTGAATAACCAAGCCTCTGGGCTATGGCGTTGATCGAAAGATCCGTCGTCAAAAGAAGATTTTCGGCCTGCTCCAATTTATGCTTTATTATCAGGTCCTGAATGGATTCTCCCGTTTGTTTCTTAAATTGCTTCTCCAGATACGCGGGACTAAAATGGAGATTTTTTGCAATCTCGCGTACACTTAGATTGTTGCTTACCACCTGTTTGTATACTTCATGAGCCAATGGCGACATTGTATTAATGTCCTTAACGGAATACTTCAATATATCGGTAAGCAAACAACCGAGATTTTTGGAGATCTCAAAAAAGTCAATTGGCGGGATAAGATATTGTTTGAAAGTCTCAAAAAGCTCCAGTATGTGATCTCCGGGGAACTTGATCGTTATTTTATTTCCGTTGTCGGTCGCATGACGGTATATATTTTTGACTTGACCGCCGTGCATGTGGAAACAGCAGTATTCAAAATCATCAGTCAGAGGAAAGAAAACATTATGCACTCCCATGTACGCAAATATAAGCGTTCCGCGCTCCAGCGTGTGCGATATCCCGTTGTATATGAAGCGCCCTTGACCGTTCAACGTAAAGTTTATCATATATGCATCGGTATTGAATCGCTCTACATAATATGTTCTTCTTGGATATTCGTGCGCCGTGCTTGTAAGATAATAGAGTGCGTCAGAATACTGAGGCTTCTGAAGAAAATAGAACGATTCTGAAATTTCCTTGAGATCAATTCTGTAAACACCATCCGCCATAAATGTCCCCCGTGGATTGATTAGTATAATTTTTAGCCTTTTAAATATATTGTTTTTGTCATTGCTTATAGTATAATGCAAACATAAAAATTTGTAAATGAGGAGGACAAAAATCTTGAAAAAGTTTTTTTGATGTTTACCTTGCTGTGCTTGTTTATGTGCTTAGTATTTGTAGGGTGTAATGGATCGGAATCAGACACAACGACTGCCGATACACCCAATAAGAATGAGGATACTATGGACAATGCTGCTCAGCCCAAAGCTTTGAAAATACTATTTATAGGCAATAGTGCCACATCTGTCAACAATGTCCCCTATACTCTGCTCAGATTGGCAGGGAAGGTAGGATACGATATTGAAGTCGCAACATGTACAAATGGCGGCTATACACTGTCACAGCACGCAGACGAGAGCACGCCGTACGGTCAGACTGTTTACGAGAAGATCTCAAATCAGTATGATATCGTCTTTTTACAGGAGAACTGTAGCTGTATCTCCAATGAGGTAACCAGACAGAACACCAAGGATGCTTGCAAAAAACTTAATGACGCCATAATTGCGGCAGGAGGCGAGACATACGTATATGTTCGTCCCCCGTACGGCTACCCAACAGCAGGTTATGAACCGTTTGAGCAATGTATTGAGCTTGACAAGCTGTTCTCTGAGATCTCGTCAGAGGTGGGTACCACAAATGCATACGTAAACCGCGCATTTGCGTACGCAATGGAGATGGAGGATTGTAACTTTAGTCTGTGGGGTTCGGATAATGCGCACACAAGCGCACACGGAGCATATCTGGTTGTTTGCGTTATGTTCGCAACTTTGTTTGAAACGTCCGCGACTGTGCTTGACCATGACACATTGCCTCCGGAAGACGCTTTGATCTTGCAGCAGATAGCGGATAAAATCGTGCTTGAAAATCATATCCTGTGGTAAACGACACAAAGCAACCGACATGGCTTTATGCTTTGTTAGGGGAATTCTCATAATCTCGCTATTAATACATATCACCAACGTATCAAAACCATACTATAACTAATACTGCCCAAACAAAAAGGAACACCGAAACAGCAAGTAAAGCTTGACTAAGTCGGTGTTCCTTTTCATTTTAACGCTTACGTATTAATAAACGCGCATGCACCATCTGATAGAAAAGATCCTCGCAGGCTGTCTCAAGGAAACCGGAACGGAAACATACAATGGTACTGTGATCAGGCGTTTTCTGACCAGCCCCACGCATGGCCGCTTCAGATTCACTGAAGCGCTTTTACGATTTCTTCAAACTGCATGAAGTGAGAGGCCTTTACTAAAATGGAATCGCCTCGCACCAGAAGCATGGGCAGCGCCTGGATCAGTTCATCCCGGGTTGTAAACCAGTGGATGGTCTGGTCCGGATTCTTGGCTTTGGCGCCCCGGGCAATTTCCTGGGACAGCTCTCCGGCCAGGATCAGTACATCGATGCCGGCATCCGCTGCATGGCAGCCCACATTGTAATGGAGCAGTTTTTCATTGGCGCCCAGTTCACCCATGTCGCCCAAAATGGCTACCTTGCGGCCCAGGGCATTGGACAACACATCCAGAGCAGCACACATGGACACGGGATTTGCGTTGTAGCAGTCATCCAGCAGGGTCCATTTCTCTGTGTGGATCAGGTTATTGCGGCCGCTGACGGGTGTAAGGCTCTCGATGCCTGCCTTGATCTCTTCCCAGGTAAGTCCAAGAGAAAGGCCTACAGCTGCGCCGGCCAGGGCGTTGGATACCATATGCATGCCGGGGATGGGGATGGTCACCTCCGTCACTTGAGAGCCGTAAACCAGCTCACAGCGGACGCCGTCCAGTCCCAGATTTTCAATGTTCTGAGCATATAAATCGTGGTGGCTGCTAAGACCAAAGAAGGTGGGAGAAGGCACGCGGGATTCTTTTAAAGTAATCAGCTTGTCGTCGTCGCCGTTGGCAATGACCTTGGCGCCGGGCTGAGCATAGTCAAACATTTCGGTTTTGGCCTTCAGGATACCGTCACGGTCACCCAGCATTTCCAGGTGGCACAGGCCGATGTTGGTGAAGACACAGATATTGGGACGGGCCATTTTGCTCAGGCGATGCATTTCACCAAAGTCGCTGATACCCATTTCCAGTACAGCAGCCTCATGGGTATCCTTGATCTGCAGAATGGTCAGCGGCAGGCCTATCTCGTTATTGAAATTACCCTGGGTCTTCCAGGTGTTGTATTTTTGGGAGAGGACCGCGGCGATCATTTCCTTGGTGCTGGTCTTGCCCACACTGCCGGTAATGCCCACAATGGGGATAGTAAGGGTGCTGCGATAGTATTCCGCAATATCCTTCAGGGCCTGCAGAGTGGAAGGAACCACAATGCAGGGGCCCGTGGGGTGCTCCGGCAGGACCTCACATACACAGCAGGCAGCTCCCTTGGCGAATACGGCGGGGATGTAGCTGTGGCCGTCAGAGCGCTCACCCTTCACTGCAAAAAACAGGTGGCCGGGCTCCACTTTGCGGCTGTCCTGAACAGCACCGGTAATTTCCACTTGCAGCTTGTGGGCGGCACCTATATATTCGCCGCCACACGCAGCAGTAATTTTCTCTAAAGTCATATTTTTCATAATAGGCGTGAATCCTTTCTGAAAGTTCGGTTAAAAAGTTTTTGAAGGCCTCTTGAACTAAGCCAAGATGACGCAGGTATCACCGGTAAATCTGTTGTTTTGCCGCGACTTGATTTGTCGTTTTTCTTTTTGTACAGACGATAGGCAGATTTTCGCGATTTTGCGAGCATAGCGCCTGCCGGTGAGCCTGTTCGAGACCGCAATGGCGGTCGAGTTTGCGAAAACGGCTGACAAAAGGCGGCGCAGCAAAATAAGAAAATCAACGTGTCTGCGCAGAAAGAAAAACAGACAAATCATTCACGCCATACAACATTTTACACTTCATACTTCTTCATGGACACTTCAATGATCTTCATACAAAGATCATCAAACCCGATTCCAATGGCAGCCGCCTCCTGAGGCAGCAGGCTGGTGGGTGTCATGCCGGGCAGGGTGTTGGCCTCCAGGCAGTACATGGCGTTGGTGGCGGTGTCCATCATAAAGTCCATGCGGGCGTAGGACTGCATGCCCAGTACCCGAAATACATCTTCTGCGTAGCCCTGCATTTCTTTTGTGAGGTCTTCCGGCAAGTCTGCGGGACAGGTCTCCACAGCGCTGCCCGCCTGATATTTGTTCTTATAGTCATAAAAGCCTACCAGGGGCGCGATTTCGATAACAGGCAGTGCTTTCCCTTCGATGACACCAATGGAAAATTCGCGGCCGGTAATAAACTGCTCCACGATCACATCGTCTCCAAAAGAGAAAGCCTCGTCCAGAATGGCCGGGAATTCTTCCGGAGAAGCTACCCGGTAAGCACCTACACTGGAGCCGCCGCAGACGGTTTTCACCATGCAGGGGTAGGAAAGGGAAGCCGGGTCCACGGATTCGCCTTTTTTCAGGACGCAGCCCTTGGGAGTGGGCACACCGTATTTCTCAAAGAACTGCTTAGAAATGCCTTTATCCATGGCAATGGCGCTGCTCAGGTAATCGGTACCGGTGTAGCGGATGCCCATCAGGTCAAAGGTGGCCTGGATCCGGCCGTCCTCGCCGCCGGCGCCGTGGAGAGCCAGAAATACCATATCGGCCTGGTCGCAGAGAGCCAGTACATTGGGACCGAAGGCGCTCTTGCCGCCATCCTTTCGCATGGCTTTGATCTGGGCTAAATCGGGGTGAGATTCGGATACACCCTGAATATCCCTGGCCCAGTCAATATCAGCCTCAAACAATCCGGCCAGGCAGTCGCCGGGTTCTCCATATCCTAAATAGACATCCAGCAGAATCGCCTGGATCCCTTTTCTCTTCAGTGCGCAGTAGATCTGACTTCCGGAGCACAGGGAAACATCCCGCTCAGTGCTGGTGCCGCCTGCTAATACTACAATTTTCATAAACATCCTCCTGATAAAAGCCGCCCGGCCTTAAAGCAAAGCGGCATTTTTATCCAGCATTTCCTGGATTTTTTTCTGTGCATAAGCTCCCATGAACTTGCGCTCCTCTTTGGAAAGAGCCTTGGGGTCAATGGGAGTGCCGTATTCCAAAATGACCTTGGCAGGTTTCACCTTGGGCATATGGTTCTCAAAAATCTCGGCAGAATTGGTGATGGCCATAGGAATGATGAGACATCCGGTCTTTTCTGCCATTTTCAGACTGCCCTCTTTAAAGGGCATCATTTCTTTACCTTTGTTGCGGGTTCCCTCAGGGAAAATGCAAATGGAGATTCCATCCTTAATATATTCGATTCCCTTCAAAATGGTTTTCAGCCCTTCTTTCACATTCTCACGGTCCAGGAACAGGCAGTAGAGAGCCTTCATCCAGTCCCGCAGCAGCGGGTAGCGCATCATTTCCAGCTTGGCTACGTAGCCTGTCAGACGGGGACAGCGGGAGTAGGTCAGCAGGATATCGAAATAGCTTCGGTGGTTGGCAATGTAGAGAACAGCCTGGTCCTTGGGAACGTTTTCCTCTCCGATAACGGTAAGGTCCACACCGGCCACCCAAAGGATCAGCTTAAAGGTAGCCTGCACCATGCGCAGACAGCTGTAGTCCTTAGCTCTGGGATTGATCTTGCCGATGACCCATTCCACCAGCAGCACGGGGATTCCAAGGATTAAATATAAAACAACGATCAGTATAATAAGTATAAAACGAATCATAACAATACCACCTTATCTGCCAAATAATTGGGTCATCTTCTTCAGGCCTTCGGCCATGTCTCTATGTAAGTCTGTGGTTTCATAGCGCCATGCCCAGTTGCCTGTGGCTGTGCCGGGCACATTCATACGGCAGTCGCTTCCCTTGCTCAGCACATCCTGAAGAGGGAAGATGGCGTATTTGGCAATGGTGCCAAGGCAGGTGCGGATAAAGTCCCAGCTGATATTGGAGGCATCCGTATTCATATAGCGGCGAACCCGGTCACGGGAAAATTCCGTTGCATGCTCATACCAGCCTGCGCTGGTGTCGTTGTCGTGAGTGCCTGTGTAGCAGATACAGTTGCGGGTGTCAAACTGATGAGGCAGGAAGGTGCTCTCATCCCCGTCATAGGCAAACTGCAGGACACGCATGCCGGGAAAATCAAACTGCTTGCGCAGCTTTTCCACCTCGGGCGTGATGATGCCCAGATCCTCTGCAAACAGAGGCAGGTCCTGGCCCAGAGCCTTTTGTACAGCCAGGAACAGTTTTTCACCGGGGCCCTTTTTCCAGGTGCCGGAAATGGCATTGGGGGCATCGGCAGGCACGGCCCAGTAGGCTTCAAAGCCCCGGAAATGGTCCAGTCGCAGATAATCCACCTGAGTCAGCTGATTGCGGATCCGGGCGATCCACCAGGAGAAGCCATCAGCTTCGTGAGCATCCCAGTCATAGAGGGGATTGCCCCACATCTGGCCTTCTGCGCTGAAGTAGTCAGGCGGAACGCCGGCTACCTTTGTAGGATACCCCTTTTCATCCAGCTGAAACAGCTTTTTGTTACCCCACACATCTGCGCTGTCCAGAGCCACGAAAATAGGAAGGTCGCCAATGATGGCGATATGGCGGGTGTTGGCATATTTCTTAAGCGCAGTCCACTGGGTGTGGAACAGGAACTGCAGGAATTTATAATAAGTAATCTCTTTTTCCAATTTCACTTCCCATGCTTTGAGTTCTGCAGGAGAGGGGTCACGCAGGGAGGCTTCCCAATCCATCCATCCCTTGCCGCCATGGTAGTCCTTACCCGCCATAAACAGGCTGTACTGATCCAGCCAGAAGGCATTGTCCTTGCAGAAGGTCTCGAAGGCTTCCAGCAGGTGTTTGTACGGAGTGCCCGGGAATGCCTGGAAAGCTTTCCGGAACAGACCGTTTTTGTATTTTTCCACAGCCTCAAAATCCACCCTGGTGGGCTCAAACTCCGGAATCGGCTCCAGGTCTGCCTTGGTCAGCAGCTTTTGTTCCACCAGCAGGTCCGGGCTGATGAGCATGGCGTTGCCTGCAAAAACAGAATAGCCCTGATAGGGGGAGTTGCCGAAGGTGGTGGGAACCAAAGGAAGGATCTGCCACAGGTGCTGGCCGGCTGCTTCCAGAAAATCAATAAACTCATATGCGCTGTGACCCAGGTCTCCGATCCCGTAGGGAGAGGGGAACGAGGTGGGATGCAAAAGAATACCGCTGTAGCGGTGATTGGTGTGATCGTTGGGTACTTGTTTAAAATGCATGGTTTCGTCCTTTTCGTAGTATGGGGCAGAGGCTCTTAGATCTGCAAGCAGCTTTTCCTCACTTTCCTGAGTCCACTTCCCTCTGCCAAAAAAGCAGAGGCTCAAGAATCCTGCGGATTCTTTCACTCGCTTCGCTCGTTAAATGTCCTCATGCAAGTAAGGAAAACCTTGCAAGCAATCTTTTCCTCACTTTCCTGAGTCCACTTCCCTCTGCCCTTTACGAACATTATAATCTTCCTGCGGATAAAAAACAAGGATATTACTCGCTTTTTCCCCATAAGATTGTAGGGAAGGAGGGGTGTTATGAAACGGTTTTTTTTATTGGGAATGCTTGTGATCTTTCTGGTGGGCTGTCAGTTTCAGATAGACAGCAGTAAGAAAGTGAAGGATCTGGATTTTACGGTGGTGGAGAATGAAAAGGTCCCGGAGAAGCTGGCCCAGGCACTGGAGGAAAAGAAGGCGGATCCATTTAAACTCACGTATCAGGACCAGGGAAACCTGTATCTGTGCGCGGGTTATGGTGAGCAGCCCACGGGCGGATACAGTATTGCGGTGGAGGCCTTATATCTGACGGAAAATGCCATCTACTTTGATACCACACTGATGGGACCGGGCAAGGACGAGGTTTTGACGGAGACGCCGTCCTATCCGTATATCGTGGTAATGACGGAGGACCTGGATCTGCCGGCGGTATTTCAATGATAATGTCTAAAAGGGGCAGGCTGCGCATATAGTGGTAAAAACAGACTGCCCCGGGGCAGAAAAATGAGTTTTAGGAGGTAAACAGGTGGAACTGGTTCGTAAGAATATCCACATGAGCAGACAGAAGGCAAGAGCCCTCTGGCAGATGACATGGAATGATGATTATAATGTGCCGGATAGTATGGCAGATGTGCAGCAGCTGATCTTGCATCAGGGAACCATAGAGATGGGAGAATGCAGCGCCCAGAAGGACCGGGCGACTCTGCGGGGATCCCTGAATGTTTCTGTGCTCTACGGGGATGGCAGCGAGGAGCATCTGCCCGGCAGCCTCATGTGCAAGCTGCCGTTTCAGGAGCAGGTACATATGGAGGGCCTTCAGGAGGGCGAAAGCCTTCAGGTAAAATGGAACCTGGAGGATATCAGTGTGTCCCTGGTCCATTCCCGAAAGCTGAGCATCAAGGCGCTGGTTACGTTTGTGGTAACCGCAGAAGAATTGGTGGATGAAGAAATGGCGGTGGAAGTATCCGGCGGCGCAGATGTAGAGACACGCATGTGCCAGATGTCCGTGGCAGGACTGGCTGCCTGCAAGCGGGATACCTGCCGCATTAAGGATGAGGTGATCCTGCCCATGAATCAGCCCAATATCCGCAAGATCCTTTGGCAGGAGATGGCAGTGCGGGGGCTGGATGTGCGTCTGGGAGAAGGCCAGATCCTGCTCAAAGGCGAGCTGCAGGTGTTTGTATTATATCTGGGTGAGGAAGAGCCGGCTAAGACCTGGTGGCTGTCCCAGAATATTCCTTTTAACAGCAGAGTGGAGTGCCCCGGCTGTCAGGAGCAGATGATAGGCCATGTGGAAGCAAATCTGCTGCATGGCGATGTGGAGGTAAAGCCTGACTATGACGGCGAGCTGCGGGTGCTGAACGTGGATGCCATTCTGGATGTGAATATGAAGGTGTACGCAGAAGAGCACTTAAGCATGCTGTGCGATTTGTACAGTCCCTCCAGAGAATTGAAAATCCAGACGCGCCCCGCCCGGTGCGAAAAGCTGCTGGTGTCCAATGCTTCCCGGTGCAGAGCCATGGACCGTCTGCCCATTGCCCAGAAGGATGGACAGATCCTGCAGATCTGTAATGCTTCCGGCGATGTAAAGATCGATGAAGTGACCATCACAGACCAGGGCCTGAAGATAGAGGGAGTGGTGTTTGTCCGGGTGCTCTATGTGACGGCAGACGATCGTCAGCCCTTCCGCAGTCTGCGGGGCATGCTGCCCTTTGAGCATGTGCTGGAGGTGCCCGGCATGGGCCAGAATCCAATCTATCATTTGCACGCATCCCTGGAGCAGCTTCACGCGGCAATGGTGAGCGGCGAGGAAGTGGAGGTCAAGGCAGCCATTCTGATCAACGGGCTGGTACTGGAGCCTTTGGAGCTGACCCACATCGAAAGCGTGGAGGAAGCACCTCTGGACCTGGAAAAGGTGAAGAGTCTGCCGGGCATGTTGATCTATGTGGTGCAGCCCGGGGATAGCCTTTGGGAAATAGCCAAGACCTATCATACCACCATGGAGCAGGTGCGGGCTTTAAATGAACTGGGGCAGCAGGAGGTAAAAGCCGGTCAGCGGCTGCTCTTGATGAAGCAGATGGGAAGCCTGTAGACACGCAGGTAAAGATACAAAAGAGACATCGGTGAAGGCAGAGGAAAAATTACAGTGGGGCAAGGCTGTTTTTGGGTTTTACGGTTGCGCCCCACTTCATTTTGGTATATAATTGTATACAAAATACAAGAGGAGTACAATCGTATGGACAGAATGCAGCTGCGGGCTTTAGCGAAGATCAATCTGGGTCTGGACGTGCTTCGGCGCCGGGAGGACGGATATCACGAAGTAAAGATGATCATGCAGACGGTACGTATGTATGATCAGATTGAATTGAGAAAGACCCGGGACAAGGACATCCATGTGCAGACCAATCTGTACTATTTGCCGGCCAATGAAAACAATCTGGTATACAAGGCAGCCAAACTGTTGAAGGATGAGTTTTCCATCGATCAGGGCATAGCCATTGATCTGAAGAAATTTATCCCTGTGGCAGCAGGTATGGCAGGCGGCAGTTCTGATGCGGCAGCTGTGCTCTTCGGTATGAACCGCATGTTTCAGTTGGGCCTTGGCCAGCAGGAACTCATGGAGCGGGGCGTAAAGATCGGAGCGGATGTGCCTTATTGCATTATGCGGGGAACGGCTCTGGCAGAGGGGATCGGAGAGAAGCTGACACCCTTGCCGCCTATGCCCCAGTGCCATATTTTGATTGCAAAGCCGGCCATCAGCGTGTCCACCAAATTTGTATACGAAAACCTTCACGCCAACGAGCTGACCGATCATCCCGATGTGGACGGCATGGTGGCAGCCCTGGAAAACCAGGACTTGAAGGGAATTACCAGCCGCATGGACAATGGAAATGTGCTGGAGCGGGTAACGATTCCGGCACATCCGGTCATTGCCCAGATCAAAGATTTTATGCGTGCCCAGGGAGCTTTGAATGCTATGATGAGCGGCAGCGGCCCTACCGTATTTGGCATTTTCGATGACCCGGCAGCGGCAAAACGGGCTTATCACAAGCTGCGCAAGCGCAATCTGGCAAAGCAGATTTACCTGACCACCCCTTACAATAGGAGAACAGTATGAAACAGGGTTTGAATACGACGATCAATGAATATTTACCTTTGCGGGATGTGGTGTTTCAGACACTGCGCCAGGCTATTTTAAAGGGCGAACTGGAGCCGGGCGAGCGGCTCATGGAAATCCATCTGGCAAAGCGCCTGGGAGTCAGCCGGACACCCATTCGGGAGGCTATCCGCAAGCTGGAGCTGGAGGGGTTGGTGGTGATGATTCCCCGCCGGGGAGCTGTGGTAGCCAGCATCACCGAGAAAGACATGCGGGATGTGCTGCAGGTCCGCAAGACCCTGGAAGTGATGGCTGTGGAAGTGGCTTGCGGCTCCATGAATGATGAGGACATGAAAAAGCTGCAGGAGGCCTGTGAAACCTTCAGCAAGAGCCTGACTACCCAGGACGCGGTTCGAATGGCCCAGGCAGACATGGGCTTTCATGAGATCATTTACGGCGCCACAGGCAATCAGAAGCTGATTGGCATTCTCAGCAACCTGCGGGAGCAGATGTTCCGTTACCGGCTGGAGTACCTGAAAGACCCTGACAGCTACGAGCGGGTGGAGAAGGAGCATAACCGGATTTGCCGGGGCATCTGTGAAAAGGACAAGGACAGAGCCTGTCAGGCTATGCGGGAGCATATTGACAACCAGGAAGCCCGCATTATCCGGGCCATTCGGGAAAATCAATAGCAGAAAAAATAAATCGTTTGTTGCGAGGCGTATAACACAAAGAAAAACTGGGAATTCTTTCCACAGAACAGCCGGACACCGGCTGCAGAAAGGAAGGAATCACCCTATGAATAAAAAGAATTTTGATAAAAAAGAGGCAGGAAAGCTGCTGGCTATAGCGCTGGTTTCCCTGCTCATATGGACAGGAAGCATCAGTCAGTCTGCAGCTATGCCTGTAATCATGACCACAGACCGGGAAGCACAGCCGGCACAAGATCAGATGACAAACCAGCTGGCCTGGTGGGGTAGTCTGTACCCGCGCATTTGCTTAAAGGGAGCCATGCGCCTGGTGGAAGAGCCGGAGGCAGGAAAGACCCGGGAGGAGCCCGGGGAAAATTCAGATGGCTGGAACAAAGCCCTGCCCATAAAAATCAAATGGAAATGCAGAGACCTCTTTTAAACAGGTCAGGAGGAAACAAATGGAATTAGAAAAAAAAGATGCCCCTATAGGAGTGTTTGATTCCGGTGTGGGCGGTCTTACCGTCGCCCGTGAGATCATGCGGCAGCTTCCCAAGGAGCGCATTACATATTTTGGAGACACAGCCCGGGTGCCCTACGGAACCAAATCCAGGGACACCATCATCCGCTATTCCAGACAGATCATCCGCTTCTTAAAGACCCGGGGTGTGAAGGCCATTGTAGTAGCCTGCAACACCGCCAGCGCCCTTGCGTTAGAGGAGCTTCGGCCGGAGGTGGATGTGCCGATCCTGGGCGTGGTAGAGCCGGGTGCCAGAGTGGCGGCTGCGGCCACCCGCAACGGTAAGATCGGTGTCATCGGCACAGAGGGCACCATTGGTTCGGGCATTTATACGGAGTTTTTAAAAGAGCTGAAGCCGGATGTGCAGGTCATCGGAAAGGCCTGTCCGCTGTTTGTTTCACTGGCAGAGGAAGGCTGGGCAAAGGACGAGATCACAAAGCTGGTGGCTCAGCGGTATCTGGAGGAGCTGACTCATTCAGACATTGACACCCTGATTCTGGGCTGTACCCATTACCCGTTGCTGCGTTCCACTGTGGCGGAAATCATGGGCGAGGGTGTGACTCTGGTCAATCCGGCCTACGAAACAGCCATCAGCCTGGGGAAATTATTGGAGGAGCAGGGGCTGGCCAATGAGGGCCATGACAAGCATGCGGAAAACCCTTACGAATTCTTCGTAAGCGATGCGGCGGAGAGGTTCAAACGGTTCGCAAACAGCATACTGCCCTTTGATATTACAACTACCAGACAGATACAGATTGAAGAATACTAGAAGGGGATAGAACTATGACGAAACAGGTGCTTTTAAGCATTTCCGGTCTGCAGTTTGTGGAGGGAGAGACCAACGAGCCGGTGGAGGTTCTTACCATAGCCGACTATTATTTTCGCAACGGCACCCATTATCTGCTGTATGATGAGCCGGTGGAAGGCACATCAGAGATGCTTAAGAATACGCTGAAAATAAAAGAGGGGTGTGTGGAGATGCTGAAGAAAGGGCCGCTCCATGTGCATATGACATTTGAACAATGGAAGCGCCACATCGCCCGGTACGACACACCTTTTGGCAGTATACCCGTGGGAATCCGGGCCGGGCTTATAGAAGTGACGGAGGATGAATACAACATTCACGCAGAACTGAATTATACGTTGGAAGTGGATGGAGAGTATTTGTCCGACAGCCAGGTGATTCTCCATGTAAAGTCCAAGGATGCGCCGGACTTTTCCCTGGGTACCTTGTAACCGAAAAAGCTCAGATAAGAAATTCGGGACAGAAAAAGGCCGCAGATATGGGAACCGTAAAATCCCGGCCTGCGGCCTCTTGTAAATTACTTTTTGTCTTTGGCTGTCTTTTCCTTAGTGGTCTTGTCCTTGGAAAGGAATTTGAAAAGGCCCTTCTTGGGGGGCGGAGTCTCCAGACCGCCGCGGGCGCTCTTTACAGCAGTGATGTAGATACCGCTGAGGACTACCTTTGCCTCACGCTTTACGGGAAGCAACTGGAAAACGGATTCTTCGCAGACCAGAGTCATCACCTTGGGACCAATCTTGGCTTTTACAATGGGCAATTTGGCTCCTCGCAGATACTTGGGCGTCTGTTCCAGAACCACCGCCGGCAGACCGGCATCCTTCAGCTTCATGCGCTTTTTGTCAATGATGAGCATGCTGACTGTCTGGGCCATAGCCTCCATCTGCTCTTTCTGCAGACCCTGCTTTTTCTGAGCCCTGGATGCCAAAATAAGCAGTGCGACTACAAGAGCAATGAGTACAGCAAGAACAATCAAGATTACCTTCAATACAGGTGCCATAGGAAAAAATCCTCCTCTGTAAACAAATATTCAGTATAAAGAGTGTAACATTGTTTTTCATAAAGTGCAAGTGATTTTCAAGAAAGGAGACCGGGATGCTGGCTGCAATCTGGCAGGGAATTCTGGAATTTTTAAATTTCTGGATGGACCATCTTCTGTTTATTAACATCATACTTTCCATCGTTATCGTGTTTTTCGAAAGGCGGGAGCCCAGGGTCGTGTGGGCCTGGCTTATGGTGCTTTATTTTGTACCCATCCTGGGTATCTTTTTGTACTTTATGATTGGGTCTGACTATCGCAGAGCCCACATGTTTAAGACAAAGGAAATCGAAGATGCCATGCATTCGGCCATTCGGACTCAGGAGGAGACCATCCTTTCCGACCAGTTCCGGCCATCGGATTCGCGGCTTCAGAAGTTTGCAGATCTGGTGCTGCTGAATCTGGGGGCTGCTGACGCAGTCTATACTTCCGACAACCAGATCCAGGTGCTGGCGGACGGAAAGAAAAAATTCCGGGCGCTCTATCAGGAGATTTTAAATGCCAAAGAATATATCCATATTCAGTACTATATCATCCGCAACGATGAGCTGTGGCAGCACTTGGAAAAAGCACTGATACAAAAGGCCAGGGCCGGCGTGGAAGTGCGGATCCTCTACGACAGCATGGGCTGCCGCACCATGAAGGAAAAGGACTGGGAGCGGCTGCGCAGAGCCGGCATACAGGTGGGAGAATTCTTCCCGGCCCTGTTCAAACGGCTGCACCTGCGCATCAATTACCGCAACCATCGGAAAATCGTGGTCATTGACGGGCGCACCGCTTTTGTAGGCGGTTTTAACATTGGCAGAGAATATGTGGGGCTGGATGAAAAGTTCGGCTATTGGCGGGACACCCATTTGAAGATCCGCGGTTCCGCAGTGCTGGCACTGCACATCCGGTTTATTCTGGACTGGAACTATGCCACCAAGCAGAATCTGTTCCAGGAGGACAAATTCTTCAAGGACCACTACAAAAAGCCGGCCGGGGAAGAGGCCATACAGATCATTGCCTCCGGCCCTGACTCCAAGGAGCAGAATATCCGAAACACCTATCTGAAGATGATAGCCAAGGCCCGGAAAAATATCTATATTCAGACACCCTATTTCATTCCTGATGAAAGCGTATTGGATGCCATTAAGATCGCAGCTATGTCCGGCGTGGATGTGCGGCTGATGATCCCCTGCAAGCCGGACCACCCCTTTGTCTACTGGGCCACCTACTCCTATGTGGGCGATTTGCTGGAAGCAGGCGCCAAATGCTACACCTACAACAACGGTTTTCTGCACGCCAAGGGCATGACCGTGGACGGTGTGGTCAGCTGCTACGGAACCGCCAATATGGACATCCGTAGCTTCAAGCTGAATTTTGAGGTAAATGCAGTCATTTACAGTGTAAAGACCACGGAGGAGCTGGAGCGGTTGTTTGTGGAGGATTTGAAATACTGCAATCAGATCACCCCCTATGTCTACGGACAGCGGTCTTTTGTTATTCGGGTAAAAGAGCAGTTTTCCAGGCTGCTTTCGCCACTTTTGTAAGAATGTGGGGCGTTTCCCAGCAACAGAAGCCTTGTAACCTCACAAAAAATATGGTATGGTAGAATCTGGTGTTGATATCGACACCGGGTGAGGGAGACCAACAAGAGAAAGGATATTGGTATTATGAAAAAGAGAGTAATTTTGACAATGCTTATGATAAGTGCAGTGCTGGTTTTTGGAGCCTGCGGAAAGAAGGAGATCGAAGATACAGATGCTGATCAGGCAACAGAGACTGCAGAGGCAGAGCTGACTGAGCTGGGAGCTTACAAAGGGATTGAAGTAGAGGCTGTTAACATGGAAGCTACCGAAGAAGAGATCCAGTCACAGCTGGATTATTTCCAGAAATCTGTTTTCCTGGAGGAGATCGAAGGAAGAACCACTGTAGAAGAGGGCGATATCGTTAATATTGCCTATGTGGGACGCGTGGATGGCGAAGAGTTTGAAGGCGGCAGCAGTGAAAGTCGTGACCTGGAAATTGGATCCGGAGTCTTTATTGATGGATTTGAGGAAGGACTCATCGGAAAAGAAAAGGGTGGCACCTATGACCTGGATCTGCAGTTCCCCGAGGAGTACACGGAAGAATTGGCCGGTAAGGCGGTAGTGTTTGAAGTAACTGTAAATAAGATTCAGAAAGAAGTGAACGGAGAGCTGACCGATGAATTCGTGGAGAAGCATATGGGATATGAAACCGTAGAAGCCTACAAGGAAGCGATCATTGCGGATATCGAGGCCTATAAAGTAGAGAATAAGGACACCCTGTGGGAGGAAAATGTGGTATGGGCTGTCATTGATAATTCCACCTTTGCCAACGAAGCAGATGAAGTGGCAGAGCTGGCAGACAGTATGATGGCAAACTATGAATACTATGCCATGATGTGTGGAATGGATATGGAAAGCTTTGTATTCATGTCTATGGGATTGAGTCTGGAAGAGTTTGAAGAGAAGTGCAGCCTTTACGCAAACTACACCGTGAAAAAGGAACTGATCCTCAGTGCCATTGCCAAAGCAGAAGGCCTTACTTATACAGATGACGAGTATACTGCCCAGGCGGAGACAGTAATGGCTTCCTATGGCTATGAGACGCTGGAAGAGCTGGAGGAGGCCGTTGGGAAAGAAGTGATCGCAGAAGGTATTCTGCAGGATAAGGCGCTGGTGTTCTTGCTGGAGAATGCAGTGGAAAAATAAACAGACAGAGGGAGAATATAGGATGGAATATGTGACGCTTGGTAAAACCGGTTTAAAGATTTCCCGGCTTGGTTTTGGAGGGATTCCCATCCAGCGGATCGATGCGGCCGGAACGAAGGTGCTGATGAAGGAACTGGCAGACAGAGGTATCAATTATATTGATACGGCCCGAGGATATACGGTCAGCGAAGCGTACCTGGGCGAGGCGCTGGAGGGTATGCGCCACAAGTTCGTATTGGCAACTAAGAGTATGTCCCGGACAAAAGAAGCCATGGCTCAGGACATTGAGACAAGCCTTGGCAATCTGCGGACAGATCATATTGACTTGTACCAGGTGCACAATCCTACCGTATCGCAGCTGGAAGCAGTAGCAGCTCCCGGCGGAGCTCTGGAGGCTTTGCAGGAGGCTGTGGCAGCAGGCAAGGTGGGACATCTGGGTGTAACCGCTCATTCTGTGGAAGTCTTTGAAAAGGCTCTGTCATATCCCTGGGTGGAGACCATCATGTTCCCCTACAATATCGTGGAGACGCAGGGGCAGGAGCTCATTGCCCGCTGCAAGGAGCAGAATGTGGGCTTCATTGCTATGAAGCCGCTGGCAGGAGGAGCTATCGAAGATGGCAGACTGGCCCTGCGTTTCATCTGCAGTAATCCTGATGTGACCGTAGTGATCCCGGGTATGTATGATGTGTCCGAGGTTCAGAAAAATTATGAAGCAGCAGAAGATAAAACGCCGCTGACTGCAGAGGAGCTGGCGAAGATGGAAGAAGTGCGGGATGCTCTGGGCACCAATTTCTGCCGTCGCTGCAATTATTGCCAGCCCTGCAGCGCAGGTATCAATATTTCCGGCGCATTCCTGTTTGAGGGATATCTGGACCGCTATGGTCTGGGAGACTGGGCACGGGACCGCTATGGAGCCATGGGCGCCAAAGCCGGAGACTGTTTGGACTGCGGACTTTGTGAGGAGCGCTGTCCCTATCATCTGCCCATCCGAGAGATGCTGAAGGGCTGTGCAGAGAAATTTGGCGCGTAGACCGGGCGAATATTACTCTTAACCCCTGCATAGATTGTAAAAACAAACTATGCAGGGGTTCTTAGATGAAGGAATACATTGAAGAGCGGGCTGTGGAAATTGCGCAGTACATTATTGAAAATAATGCCACAGTGCGCCAGACGGCCAGACATTTCGGGATCAGTAAGAGCACGGTACATAAAGATGTAGCAGAACGTCTGGTTCATATTAATCCGTCATTGGCTACGCGGGCGCGGGTAGTATTGGATATCAATAAGGCGGAGCGGCACATCCGCGGCGGAATGGCTACCAAGGAGAAATACAAAAATTCATAAAAGAATACACTGATAAATAAAGGCGGGAAGCCGCGGCAAAATTTCCAAGGGGATTTTGCCGCGGCTTCCCGCCTTTGGGTCATACGTCAGAAGAAATCAGCTTCCGATATTCTTTGGGAGTCTTTCCAACGATCTTTTTAAAAGTTTTCGTGAAATAATTCACATCCGGGATACCGCAGTACTGGGCAATCAGCTGAATCTGCATACTGGTGGAATTTAAAAGCAGGAGTGCCTGCTCGATCCGCTTGCGGTTCACATATTCTGTCAGCGTGACGCCTGTTTCCTTTTTGAACAGGGTGGACAGATAGCTGGGATTTACATTCAGCAGTCCGGCCTGAGCCTTCAGACTTAAGTCGGCTGTCAGGTCAAAATCAATCCGTGTGAGAACTTTCCGCACCAGGAGAGAGTAGCCCTTTAAAGAATGATTTTTAACCAGCAGGCAGTATTTGCGTACCATTTCCTTCATAAGGGCCATACACTCAGATTCGGAAGCCAGGGCTTCGATTCGCCGGGCATATTGGGAAGACATGTTATGGATATGAAGAGGATGCACAGAGCCATTTCCCGCTGCAATGCGAAGCCCTGTATTCATGGCCAGCGCATAGTTTTTTATAGTCCGCAGACGGGTGGTGGCCCGCTCCTCATATTGGCGGGTAGCCAGGTTGGAAAAATACAGTTCAGCCTTGTGGAGCCGGCCATTAGACACCGCCTGAAAAAGCTGAGATTCGGTTTCGTAGCGATTTTCCAGGATCTGCATGCTGAGCAGAGCTTCCTCAGGTGTGGTAATGTCCGGTGCAGGTGTAACAGGCTGGGCTTCACCGATAAAAAAATGGATATTTTTCTGAAAAGAGAAGTTATCCAGGCTTCCCCACATCCGTTCTCCCAGCGTATAGATAATGGTAAAAAGCATGGTTTCGCTGGGAAGAAGCGGAACATCATGGAAAAACTGTTCCAGTTGTTTCAGGTTTCCGGGGCCCAGGTGGTATTTATCAGCCAGTTTCAGGACATCCTTTTTAGAGACAACCTCTTGTGTATAGGGTCCCACATAGGCATATGTGGCAGGTACTGTATCCGGCAGCCGGAAAATCAGATAGCAGCACAGGAGCGGGTTCTGTATCCGGTAAATGGTATTGGGCCTGCAATACTGCTCCAGATATGCCAGCAGGCGGTCATGGTCTACCTGATAATTCAGAATTTTCCCAAGGCCGATATCAGAAGGGGACTCCACCGGTGAGGTTCGGTCAATATAACGTATCTTTAATCGAAAATTACTTAAAAGCTGTTCTGTAAACAGCAGCTCCGAACGATAATCCATGCCGGTTCCTCCTGCGAATCGCATTATTTTTCTTAGTATCGTACAATTTTTTGGGAAATATAAGAGAAAACAAAAAAACTACCAAAAGGCCAAAAAATTGTCCTCATGAGGAAAAGAAGTTCTATGGTAGGATAAGAATGACGAATTTTTAACAAACAAGAATAAAAGAATTAAGACGAGTATAGGGAGGCACAAAAATGACAACAAAAACGGAAAAACCCTTTGGCTTCAAAGATAAACTGGGCTACATGTTCGGTGACTTCGGCAACGACTTCACCTTCATTCTCTCCAGCATGATGCTGATGAAATTTTACTCGGACGTGATGGGGGTATCCACATGGCTGGTGGGCCTGATGATGACCCTGGCCCGTTTCGTGGACGCAGTTACAGATGTTACCATGGGCCAGATCGTAGACCGCAGCAAGTCCACGGCAAATGGAAAGTTTAAACCCTGGCTTCTGAGAATATGCGGACCTGTGGCAGTTGCGTCTTTACTGATGTACGCCAGCTGGTTTGCAGATATGCCTATGGCATTTAAAATTGCCTGGATGTTCTTTACCTACCTGCTCTGGGGAAGCGTGTTCTACACCGCTGTGAACATTCCCTACGGCTCCATGGCATCTGCCATTTCCGGGGACCCCAAGGACCGGGCCCAGCTGTCCAACTGGAGGACTATCGGTGCCAGCCTGGCTGGCACGGTTATCGGCGTGATCCTGCCGCTGATCGTTTACAATACAGACGCAAATGGAAACAAGATCCTGTCCGGAGAGAAAATGAGCATTGCAGCTCTGGTCTGCTCCATTGGTGCTGTGATTTGCTATCTGCTCTGCTACAAAATGTGTACCGAGCGAGTGAAGGTTGAGCAGAAAACAGAGAAGTTTGATCTGGGGAAGCTGGTGCGGGATCTGATTCACAACAAGGCACTGATTGGCATCGTGGTTTCTTCCATCTTCATGCTGCTGGTACAGCTGACCTCCCAGACCATGACCACCTATGTGTATCCTAACTTCTTCAAAAACACCGAGGCACAGTCTGCCGCAGGTCTGGTAAGCGTTGTTGTTACCCTTATTCTGGCGGCATTTACCGTGAGGCTGTCCAAGCGATTCGGCCGGAAAGAGCTGGCCATTTTTGCCTCTTTATTTGGCGCAGTGGTTTATGCGGTATTATTCTTTCTCCAGACCACCAATGCATGGGTGTTTGTAGCGTTCTATGCGCTGGCTTATGTGGGACTGGGCATTTTCAGCCTGATCACCTGGGCTATGATCACAGATGTGATCGACGATACAGAGGTTCGGACCGGTGTGCGCTCTGACGGAGAGATATACTCTGTATACTCCTTCGCCAGAAAGCTTGGCCAGGCAGCTTCTTCTGCAGTGGCGGGCGGTCTGCTGACCCTGATCGGCTACACGGAGAAGACGGCCTTCGACCCGGGTGTTACCCAGGGCATCTACAACATGTCCTGTCTGGTGCCGGCCATTGGATTCGTCCTGCTGGCACTGTCGCTGGCATTTCTGTATCCGCTGGGAAGGGCCAAGGTAGAAGAAAATGCAAGAATTCTGGCCAAGAAACGAGAAGGCTAAGGCTCCAGCCCTCTTTATTTTCCTGCCCTGCTGTGCTATACTAAGGTGCAGATCTTTAAAAAAGAGGGAAATGCAAATGATAAATTATCTGAAGAAAGAAAAAGTCCTGTGCATCGCCCTGGTGCTGGCCCTGGTATCCTCCTTGCTGGTTTTTCCGGACAGGGAATATCTGGGCTATGTGGACGTGCGGGTGCTGGCCCTGTTATTCTGCCTGATGCTTCTCGTAAAGGGCTATCAGGACATGGGGCTGTTTGACATATTGATCCAAAAGATGCTTGGAGGGGTGAAAAACAGCCGGACTTTGAGCCAGCTGCTGGTGCTGCTGTGCTTTTTCTTAAGCATGCTCATCACCAATGATGTGGCGCTGATTACCTTTGTGCCCTTCGCTATCCTGGCCCTGAAGCTGTGCCGTCAGGAGAAACTGATGATTCCGGTGGTGGTGCTGCAGACCATCGCAGCCAACTTAGGCAGTATGTTCACGCCCATCGGAAATCCCCAGAACCTGTATCTGTTTTCCGTCTCTGACCTGTCTCTGGGCGCCTTTTTTGGAACCATGCTGCCCTTGACAGCCCTTTCCCTGGTGCTCCTTCTGACGGCCACCCTGCTGATTCCCGGGGACCCCATCCAAGTCACCATGGAGGAGTCCACAAAGAGTCTTTCCACGCGGGACCTGATTGGCTACACCGTATTGTTCATCATCAATCTGCTGGTAGTATTCCGCGTGATCTCCTGGATACCGGCCCTGCTCATTACTGTGGCAGGTGTACTGCTCCTGGGCAAGAAAAAGCTGTTGCGCCAGGTGGACTACGCCCTGCTGTTGACCTTTGTAGGCTTTTTCATCTTTGTGGGAAATATGGGTCGGATTCCGGCCATCAGCGATCTGGTGGCGAAGCTACTCACGGGTCGTGAGATCCTCATGTCTGCCCTGCTTAGCCAGTTCCTCAGCAATGTGCCTGCGGCTCTGCTGCTGTCCGGCTTCACCAACAATATCAAAGGCCTCCTTATCGGAACCAATGTGGGCGGCCTGGGCACCATCATCGCCTCCATGGCCAGCCTGATCTCCTACAAGCTGTATGCAGCCCAGCCGGAGGCGGACAAAGGCAGATACATGCTGGTATTCACTTTGTATAATGTGGCAGGCCTGGTGATACTGCTGGCCTTCAGCCTTATCTTTTACTAAAAAAGGCCGCGTGGCCGGGTGAAAAGCTACCCGCGAGCCACTGGCCCTGTATCCTAAATAAGATTCAAAAAACAGTTGCAGAACCTGTAAAATTTGTTAAAAAATTTTAAATGCAGGGGCTTGTCAACTGTTTTTGGCAGTCGTATAATAACTTCATTATTTTTGTATGATAAAAAATCCGGGAATTTTTTTATCATACAAAATACGCTCCGCGGGGAAGCGCAGGGGCGCGGACAAAGAATTTGAATCAAGGAGGAACCACAGGATGAATAAGGAAATGGTTATCGTCCTGGACTTCGGCGGCCAGTACAATCAGCTGATCGCACGCCGGGTCCGGGAATGCAACGTGTACTGCGAAGTGCATCCTTATACCTTGAGTTTGGAAGAAATCAAAGCCCTGAATCCCAAGGGCATTATTTTCACGGGCGGTCCCAACAGTGTCTACGACGAGACCTCCCCTCATTATCAGAAGGAAATCTTTGAACTGGGCGTGCCCATCCTGGGCATCTGCTACGGCTCTCAGCTCATGGCCCACACCCTGGGCGGCCAGGTCGAGACTGCACCCGTCAGCGAATATGGCCACACCGAGGTGGAGACAGACCCCACCAGCGTGCTGTTCCATGATGTGGAGGCAGCTACTGTTGTGTGGATGAGCCACACTGACTATATTTCCAAGGTGCCGGAGGGCTTTCGCGTAATCGCCCGCACCCCGGTCTGCCCGGTGGCAGCCATGGAATGCCCGGAAAAGAAGCTGTACGCCACCCAGTTCCACCCGGAAGTCATGCATACCAAAGAAGGCCAGAAAATGCTTCGTAACTTCGTCTGCAACGTCTGCGGCTGCAAAGGCGAGTGGCAGATGGGCTCCTTCGTAGAAGAGACCATCAAGCAGCTCCGTGAAAAAGTAGGCAGCGGCAAGGTGCTCTGCGCCCTGTCCGGCGGCGTGGATTCCTCCGTAGCCGCAGTCCTCTTATCCAAAGCCATCGGCAAGCAGCTGACCTGCGTCTTTGTAGACCACGGCCTCCTGCGCAAAAACGAAGGCGACGAAGTAGAAGCTGTCTTTGGCCCAAGCGGTCCTTACGAGCTGAACTTTATCCGCGTCAATGCCCAGCAGCGCTACTACTCCAGGCTGAAGGGCGTCACTGAGCCGGAAGCCAAGCGCAAAATCATCGGCGAGGAATTCATCCGCGTCTTCGAAGAAGAGGCCCGCAAGATCGGCGCCGTAGACTTCCTGGTCCAGGGCACCATCTACCCCGACGTCATCGAGTCCGGCCTGGGCAAATCCGCCGTCATCAAATCCCACCACACCGTGGGCGGCCTCCCCAGTGTCGTAGATTTTAAAGAGATCATTGAGCCCCTGCGCATGCTCTTCAAGGACGAGGTCCGCAAAGCCGGCCTGGAGCTGGGCATGCCCCAGCACCTGGTGTTTCGCCAGCCCTTTCCCGGCCCCGGCCTGGGAGTCCGCATCGTGGGCGAGATCACCGAGGAGAAAGTCCGCATCGTGCAGGATGCAGATGCCATTTACCGGGAAGAAATCGCCAAAGCCGGCCTGGACAAAGGCCTGGGCCAGTACTTCGCAGGTCTGACTAATATGCGGTCCGTGGGCGTTATGGGAGACTTTCGCACCTATGACTATGCGGTGGCTTTGAGAGCGGTCAATACCAGCGATTTCATGACCGCGGAGTGTTCTGCCCTGCCCTATGAGGTACTGTTCAAGGTGACCAGCAGGATCATCAATGAGGTGAAGGGCGTGAATCGGGTCATGTATGACCTGACCAGTAAGCCGCCCGGGACGATTGAATTTGAGTAATCGCAATTTATACAGAGTATTTTATCTGGCAGGTAATCTAAGTGATTATCTGCCATTCTCTATATTAGTCTCATTACTTAAAATTGGGTTGCCAATCAATGGTTCATTTTTCTTCTGTATATTTTTGAAGATATGATAATAGCCTATTTTTCATTTCTATATCAGAGTTTTTATATTTCTCGATTAATTGAAACAATTCCGGGTCGGTATCCAATTTGATCAAATAACTATCTGGATTTGGATTGTCAGTTTGTCCGGTAAGGTAGGAAACTGATGTATCCAAAACATCTGCCATAACCTGAATAACATGTATGGAAGGGGTGCGTTCTCCAGATTCATATCTTAAATAAGCGGGCTGCGACATTTGCATACGTCTAGCAGCTTCTTGCTTGGTGATGCCGAGTTTTTCTCTGCAATTTATAAGGCGTTTTCGGTCTAACATGTTTGTGTTCATTTGAAAAATCTCCACCTTTAATATTTATAAGCATAGTATATCACATTTTTGTTGATTATACCATTGGAATAGTATAATATATAATATACCAATGGTATACAAGAAGGAGAGAAAAATGAGAATGACATTGAAGGATAGTGAAATTGTGACATGTATAAGTGCGTTAGATTTTTACTCAAGAATGTATATGGGACAATATGGGGAGATTGATTTTGAATTAAGGCAGTATAGATTTGATAGTGAGTTTGATAATCAATATATGTTTGCCAGGAAGCATATATATACGGCAATAAGGAACTTGGTATTTCGTGAAAATAAAATAGCAGAGTGGGATCTGTATGGTAGTCTGGGGATTTGAAGTGAGGATACGGATGTACGTGCTAAAAACGCATGTGATATGCAGCAGGTAATTAGATATTATCATGCATGGTGTAAATGAAAATGAGTTGATTTTATCAGTAACTATGGATGCTAATGGGAAAGTAGATAAAGAAATACTGTAGAGCGCAAACGTATTGACACCACATATAACACCACATATAATAAAGATAGGAGGCATGAAAATGTCCAAATGGAATAAACTAATAGAGCGTATATGTAATTTGTCAAAGGACCTTCGATTTGATGAATTGCGAAAGGTATTAGAGAGTTGTGGGTATGTAATGAATGCACCGAGAACAGGAAGCAGTCATTACACATTCAGAAAGCAAGGCTGTCAACCTATTACAATACCGAAACATGAGCCGATTAAAAAGGTCTATGTAGAAATGGTAAGGCAGATTGTAGAAAGTGAGGCGAAGAGAAATGAAGACACTGAATGAATATATGGAAATGTCCTATCGTATGGAAATAGTGGAAGATAAGGATGAAGGCGGCTTTGTGGTTTCTTATCCTGATTTGCCGGGATGTATTACTTGTGGTGAGACGATAGAACGTGCTATTGCTAATGCATTGGATGCAAAAAAAGCATGGCTGGAAGCTGCGCTTGAGGAGGGAATTGAGATTCATAAGCCGAACAGTCTGGAAGATTATTCTGGACAATTTAAATTGAGATTACCGCGTAGTCTGCACAGAGCTTTGGCAGAACACTCTCAGAAAGAAGGGGTCAGTATGAATCAATATTGTGTATACCTTCTCTCAAAATTTGATGCGGTGTATTTGAAATAAGTACTTTGACTGTGTGAGAAAAGTTGTAAGTCATGGCAACACATTGGCAACAGAAAATCAGTAAGCCAAAATAAATTATGTAAATGAGGTAAATAATCGGCACATTCCAAATAAAACTTAAACAAAATAGTTTAAGTCAAAGCATCAACTTGCCGAGTTTGAATAATCAATTGGTTTTCATAATAAAAATTAACATATAGTTGCTAAATAATAGCTGTAAAATTTTACGTTGAATTTTACAGCTATTAGTGTATAATGATAGTAGATAGAAAATTAGAAAAGTAGGGAGAATGCGTATGCCTAATATTTTACCAGTATCAGATTTGAGAAATTACAATGAAGTTTTAAAGAATTGTCAGGTAGGTGAACCTGTATTTCTTACAAAGAATGGAAGAGGAAGATTTGTTGTTCTTGATATTGAAGATTATGAAAGAAATCTAGCAGAAAAGAAGTTGTTAAAGAAATTACAGGAAGCAGAAGAAGCTGTAAAGGATGGGAAAGGATGGCTTAGTCTGGATGAATTAAAAGCAGCTATGGGAGAATAGCCTATGCTGAAGCTTCGAATTAACCCATTAGTGGTTGCAGATTTGAAAGAAATTCGCAATTTTATTGCGGAAGATAATGTAGAAAAAGCATTCGAAACCATAGAGAAGATTTATGAAAAATTTGAAAATATACAGATGTTTCCGGGTATAGGTGCGGATCTTTCTAAGCGTATCAGTTTCTGTACGCACTATAAGTATGCTGTTTGGAATGATTATGTAATTATTTACAAGGTTGGAAAAGAATATGTGGAGATATACCGAGTAGTAAATCGGTATCAAGACATAACCAGGATTTTTAATCAATGAGGCTGGTTATAAAAGCAAGGTACTAAAATTTGATTTTCGAGTTGGAATAAGAAAAAGTTTATATCCATTCTTTTAAATAGCAGAAGTACCACACCCCAAAATGAACGCTATTTATCATAGAGTCATGCGAAGAGAAAATTTTGAAACAGCAGCCGCAGATATTTTTGGCTTGTTAAAGTCTGCCCAGAAACAAAGCCCCAATGAGCCAAGAATATTGTATGTGGACATTGACGGGCATCGAACTGCAGAAGGGGAATATGACTGGGATATGTCCGAGCTGCAGTATGAGTTTGGAGTGGGATTCTTACTGCAGTTTTTTGAAGAGGTGCATTTCCCGGAGGTTTCTGCGGTGAATCCAAATGGGCAGTGCAATGATATCCCGAAGGGGCTGAAGATCTTTCGTGCAGAAAATAAAGAGGACAACAGTCTGCAGGAATTGTACATAGAGAACTACAGTAATACGGAGTTTATTTCTGAGCCGGATGTTTATGAATATTTGGAAAAAGTTTCTTTATTTTTGAAAGAATACAATGATCTGACCGTGAATGGTTTCTTTGCAGTATCATTCATGGGATACGGAAATACGATGAAAAAGTGGAAGAAAAAGTAAAGCGGGCCGTGGAGTAATACAGCAAAAGCTGCGGTCTTGATTTTGCGGGAAAATGGGAGTTTTACAGAACCGAAAATGAAAACAGCTGGCTGAAAGGCCGGATCTCCAAAAAGAGAGTATCCTTTCGGGATGCGTGTGAATATTTGGGAGAAAAAGATGTTTATACGGATTTTCAACGCACAAGCAGCTTTGTTCACGGACAAGATATCTTATCCAAACTAATGCCGTTTACGTTTTATGTTTCCATTTACAATAAGCTCTACTTAATGATGTGGTATATATTCAAAACCATTGGCCTGTATGATTTGGGAGAGGCTATGGAAGAGAAAATATACGAATTAAAAATGGAACTATTGGAATTGGGACAAAAATATTGTTGAGCACTAACAGATCCGCCCATCCATTACAGCCTGCTGCACCCACAGCTGCAGGGAATCTACGGCCATGGAGATCTGGGCCAGCTGGGCCTGGATCCGCTTGAAATCTTCTTTTTCATCTGCAGAGATGACGCCGTCTACGGTGATTTCGATGAGGCGGTTTTTCTCTTTTTCCAGGGCGTTTAAGGATGCCAGTGTTTCTAAGGTGATTTGCGATAAGTCCTTGAGGATGACTTCCGGGACGTATTCCTGGCCGATGGGGCATTCGTGAGAGCAATAGTAGTTGCACAGAGAAGGATTTTTGTAACAATCGGCCATTGCCAGGATTTCCTCCGGGTGCGGGAGGGATTTCTCGCTCTCTATTTTCTCGATGCGGTCAGCGGATATGAATGTAAGCAGTGCGGAAGCCCGCTCTCTGGTGAGGCCGGCCTCTTCGCGGCTGGTCTGGTAAATGTTCTTGTTTTCTTTGGTAGATTTTCGTCCCATAAGTAGTGTCCCCCTGAAAGTAAGCTTATTTCGCCGATTTTAGCAAAATAGATGCGGTTAAGTTGCATTTTTCTTTATATATGATCCATTTCTTTTATTATATACTGAAATCAGATATTAGGAAAGAGCCCAAATGCATTTTGAGAAAAGCATTGAGGCCGGCGGAAGCAAAATTGCACAGGAGGTGGGCAAATGAGCGCAGCACAAAGAGTTCGGGTGTGTTGCCTGCTGCAAAAGATGGAGAATGATCGGGAATATGCCCGGAGGCTTGGGCTTGAAAATGCATCTACATTCCACGGAAAAAAGGCGCTGAATACTATCGGCGCTGGATATATAGAAAGGGAGGAGAACTATGATTACAACTACAACACAGTCGATTGAAGGAAAAAGAATTATCGAGTACAGAGGGATCGTATTTGGAGAAGTGGTTTCCGGCGTGAATTTTGTGAAGGACATCGCGGCTTCTTTTCGAAACTTTTTTGGAGGAAGATCCGAAAGCTATGAGGATGAGCTGGTGCAGGCAAGACAGAATGCACTAAGAGAAATGGAGCAGCGCGCCGGGGCCATGGGAGCCAATGCAGTGGTAGGCGTGGACATTGATTATGAAGTGCTTGGTGAAGGCGGGGGAATGCTGATGGTCACTGCAAGTGGCACAGCAGTGGTAGTAGAATGATAGAAGGCGGTAGAGAAGGAGCGTCGGCAGGTAAAACTGTCGGCGCTTCTTCTTGCATGCAAAGGCTGCGGTCTCAAAAAAATTTCTGCCTAAAAAATCCAATTTACCTATTGACATAGTAGGTAAATGGGCGTATACTACATACCAACATACAAGAATGGCAGGTGGAAGGAATGCAGTATTTTTTTGAAAGCTTAGTAAGACATAACTTCCGATTTGGCCGAATGTGTTGTTGCAGATATAAATAACCACAACACACATTCATTTGCAAATTCGGAAGGAGAAATATATTATGAGTAAGAAAAATTGCAGATTTGAAACACTTCAGCTTCACGTAGGTCAGGAGACTGCAGACCCCACAACAGGTTCCAGAGCAGTGCCCATTTATCAGACTACTTCTTATGTATTTAACAATTCTGCACATGCAGCAGCCAGATTTGGACTGACGGACGCAGGCAATATTTACGGCAGACTGACCAATTCCACTCAGGATGTGCTGGAGAAGAGACTGGCGGCGCTGGAAGGCGGTGTGGCAGCACTGGCCTTGGCATCCGGTGCAGCAGCCATCAGCTATACCATTTGGGCCCTGGCCCAGAACGGCGACCATATCGTATCCCAGAAGACCATTTACGGCGGCAGCTATAACCTGCTGGCCCATACCCTTCCGCTGTCCGGCATTACTACCACCTTCGTGGATGTACATAACCTGCAGGAAGTGGAGAGCGCCATCCAGCCCAATACCAAGGCCATTTATCTGGAGACTCTGGGCAACCCCAATGCGGACATCCCCGACATTGATGCAGTGGCTGAAATTGCTCACAAGCACGGTCTGCCCCTGGTCATTGACAATACCTTTGGAACACCCTACCTGATTCGCCCCATCGAGCATGGCGCAGATATCGTGGTACATTCCGCTACCAAGTTCATTGGCGGACACGGAACCACCCTGGGCGGCATTATCGTGGATTCCGGTAAATTTGACTGGAAAGCCAGTGGAAAATATGCACCCATCGCAGAGCCCAACCCCAGCTATCACGGAGTTTCCTTCGTAGAAGCAGCAGGCCCCGCAGCTTTTGTGACCTACATCCGCGCGATTTTGCTGCGTGATACAGGCGCTACTATTTCTCCTTTCAATGCATTTCTGCTGCTTCAGGGTGTGGAGACCCTGTCCCTGAGACTGGACAGACACGTGGAAAATACCAAGAAGGTAGTGGAATATCTGGCGTCCCATCCGCTGGTGGAGCATGTAAACCATCCGTCACTGCCGGAGCATCCCGACCACCAGCTGTATGAGAAGTACTTCCCCAATGGCGGAGCCACCATTTTTACCTTTGAAATCAAGGGCGGCCAGGAAGAGGCCCATAAATTTATTGACAGCCTGGAGATCTTCTCCCTGCTGGCAAATGTGGCAGATGTAAAGAGTCTGGTGATTCATCCGGCCACCACCACCCATTCCCAGCTGACTGCAGAGGAGCTGCAGGACCAGGGCATCAAGCCCAACACCATCCGCCTGTCCATCGGTACCGAGCATGTGGATGATATTATTGAGGACCTGGAACTGGGATTTGAGGCGATTAAGTAAAATCTGCCTATCTGTTTGAGGAGTGAGAAAATAGGTTGATTTGCATACTGAAACTGTAGTATGATAGGTAAATAAAGATAGATGGAGGTCAATCGATGCTGATTTCATCCAAGGGCAGATATGCGCTGCGGGTCATGCTGGACCTGGCAGAGAATTCACAGGGACAATTGATTCCGCTGAAAGACATTACCGAGCGGCAGAATGTTTCCAAGAAATATCTGGAGAGTATCATGGTCATGCTTTCCAAGGCGGGTTTCGTGGAAGCCATGCATGGAAAGGGCGGCGGTTACCGCCTGAGCAGAGAGGCTGGTGAGTACAAGGTGGGTGACATTCTCCGACTGACGGAGGGTACCCTGGCGCCGGTCATGTGCCTGGAGGAAAATGCTGCGCCTTGCGCCAGAGCGGAAGCCTGCAAGACACTGCCTCTTTGGACCGGACTTGATAAGGTGATCCGGGAGTACCTGGACAACATATCCCTGGAGGACATTTTGCAGGGAAGTGAAAAATGAAACAGAGAAACAAAGGAGCAAAGGAACAAAGGAACTGCGGATGTACTTATAAATACACCCGCAGTTCTTTGCGTAACTGTTCTTCGATGTCGATGAGACGATTGCAGAGATCCTTTACCGTTTCGTTGGCGGCAGGATATTGATTCAGGTACTTGCACAGGGATTTGATGCCCATATCGCAGCCGTCAGTCATTAAATCCGCAATGGTGCAGGAGCGGCCGTCCAGGCCCAGCTTCATATTGGTTTTCAGCCAGGACATGCTCTTGGCCATGACATTGGGATCTTTTTCTTCGCTGCCGTACTCGATCAGCAGGGAATGAATTTCGTTGCCCAGCTTTTCGTGGTGGGCCTTGCTTTCGGTCAGCAATTTCTGCAGCCCTGCGTCCTTTACTGAGTCCAATACATCATCGATGGATGATACCGCCATTTTTGACCCGGCATCGCACTCTTTCAGCAGGTGAATGGTATCTTCATTTATCATGAATAAGCCTCCTTTGATTCTTTTGGAGATAGTATGTGCAATTTGCCGGAAGAGTATTTGCAGAATCCGCAGGAATTCGATTTGCAATTTCTATGGGAACCAATTATAATTAGATTTTGGAAGAATATGCACAAATATTGTATAAATAAAGATCAAAGACAGATGAGGAATACTATGAATCAACAATCTGAGAAAAAGGGCTTAAATATCAGTGCCAAATCGTTTATTACAGCCATCGTGGTGATTTTTGTTTTGATGATCATCACCTATGCTTTGACCTTTCTGGTACCGGGCGGAAAGTACGTACGGATAACGGATGCCTCCGGCAATACGGTTATTGATACAGCGGGCGGCTTTTCCCAGGTGGAAGGCGGACTTCCCTTCTGGAAGTGGATTTTATCGCCTGTGCTGGTGCTGGGGGCAGAGGGCAGCGGCTCTTTGATTGCGGTCATTGTATTTTTATTGGTGATCGGCGGTGTATTTAACAGTCTGGATAAATGCGGCCTCATGCAGTACATGCTGGACCGGATCACCCATGGTTACGGGAAGAACCGGTATCAGCTGATGGCTGTGATCACCCTTTTCTTTATGGCGCTGGGAGCCTTTATCGGTTCCTTTGAGGAATGTGTGCCTCTGGTGCCCATTGTGGTGGCGCTGGCTATCCGCCTGGGCTGGGATGCGCTGACCGGTGTGGGTATGAGCCTGCTGGCCATTGGCTGCGGCTTCGCCTCCGGCATCTGCAATCCCTTTACTGTAGGAGTGGCTCAGGAACTGGCCGGACTTCCCATGTTTTCGGGTATCTGGCTGCGGGCGCTTAGTTTTGTACTGATTTACGCATTGCTGCTTGGTTTCCTGAGTCTCTACGCAAAGAGGATAGAAAAGCCCCTGGAGGAACAGCTGATTTCCCGGGAATTTGTGCGGAATCCGGCCATGGACAGAGGCCTGCTTTGTTTTGTGGGAATTCTGGGCGCGGGGATTTTGCTGGTACTGAGCTCCGCTGTGATTCCTGCTCTGCAGGACTATACCATGATCATTGTGGCAGTGATGTTTCTGGCAGCAGGGATTTTGGCTACCCTGGTTTCCGGCATGAGCGGAAAACAGCTGGGAATCACCTTCCGGGACGGACTGGTCAGTGTACTTCCGGCAGTTTTGATGATCCTCATGGCAAATTCCATTAAATATACATTGGTGGAAGCAAATATTCTGGACACCATTTTACACGAGGCGGTTCTGATGGCGGGATCGCTTCCACGTTGGATCGTCATTCTGTTTATTTACCTGGTGGTGCTGGTGATGAATTTCTTTATTCCCTCCGGTTCGGCCAAGGCATTCCTGCTCATGCCCCTCATCGTGCCGGCGGCTCAGGTCTTTGGCATTTCAGCCCAGCTGTGTGTCGTGGCCTTTGCCTTTGGAGACGGTTTCTCCAATGTGTTTTATCCGACGAACCCGGTGCTTCTGATCTCACTGGGACTGGCGGATGTGAATTACGGCACCTGGGTAAAATGGAGCTGGAAGTTCCAGGCATTGAATCTGATATTGACCAGTGGTCTGCTGCTTTTAGGTCTGATGGTTGGATATTAGACAGGAGAAAAAAGGATGGAAGAAATCAGAGTTGGAACCATTGGTTCCGGCCCCATTGTTCATGCGGTGCTGGATGGGGTGAAAGTGATGGAGGGAATTCGCTGCGCGGCGGTGTATTCCAGAACAAAAGAAACAGCCCGGAAGCTGGCGGCAGAGTATGGAGTTTCCAAAACCTATACGGATATGGAAAAGTTCCTTTCGGATAAAGAAATCAATGTGGTGTATATTGCCACACCCAATCTGCTCCATTATGAGCAGACGAAGGGGGCGCTTCTTGCCGGAAAGCATGTGATTTGTGAGAAGCCTTTTTGCACCCGTGCGGATCAGGCAGAGGAATTGATCAACCTGGCAAAGAAAAAGAAACTGTTCCTGGTGGAGGCGGCGCCAACTACCTTTTTGCCCAACTTTTCTGTTTTAAAGGAAGCCGTGTCCGCAATCGGCAGAATCCGTCTGGTACAGGGAAGCTACTGCCAGTATTCAAGCCGTTATGACAATCTGCTGCAGGGAGAAGTCCCCAATATCTTTAATCCGGAGCTGGCTGGCGGTTGTCTGATGGATATTAATTTTTACAATGCCTATTTGAATGTGGCATTGTTTGGAAAGCCGGAGCAGGTCGTTTATTATCCGAACTTTTATAAAGACACGAAAATTGATACCTCCGGCCTGCTGGTGATGCAGTATGAGGACTTCGTCAGTGAAAATGTGGGGGCAAAGGATACCTGGGGCGTAAATTCGTTTCAGATTCAGGGCGAGGAAGGCTATGTTTATGTGGAGGGCGGCAGCAACAGCTTTCAGAGTGTACGAATTGTTACCCGCCAATCGGACGAGACCCTGAATCTGCAGGAAAATGTGGATCGGCGGATTTATGAGGTGCGGGAGCTGACAAGACTTTTTCTTGCAGATGCCTATGATGAGATTTACAAGAGATTGGAGATCACCCTGGATACGGTCTGTGTGATAGAAAGCGCCAGAAAGGCCGCGGGACTGATTTTCCCGGGAGATGCGTAAAGAAGGAATAAAAAAGTCCTCTTGGAAGATGAGCATCCGTCCAAGAGGATCTTTAGCTTAAAATGATTTACAGCGGTTTGCCGGTCAACATCTCATAAGCCTGCAGATATTTGTCGATGGTCTTTTCTACGATGTCCTCGGGCAGTGTCCAGTCGTTGCCGGGGTTGGCCTTCAGCCAGTTGCGGGCAAATTGTTTATCGAAAGAGGGCTGTCCATGACCCGGCTCATAGCCGTCAGCAGGCCAGAAGCGGGAACTGTCCGGAGTGAGCATCTCGTCGCCGATCACTACATTGCCGTCCTCATCCAGACCAAACTCAAATTTGGTGTCTGCGATGATGATGCCGCGGCTCAGAGCGTAGTCTGCGCATTTCTTGTAAAGGGCGATGGTGCAGTCCCGCAGCTTGGCTGCGTATTCTTCGCCCTTGCCCGGGAAGTATTTCTCCAGATGAGCGATGCTCTGCTCATAAGAAATGTTTTCGTCATGGTCACCGATCTCAGCCTTGGTAGAAGGAGTGTAGATGGGTTCGGGCAGCTTGTCGGACTCTTTCAGGCCCTCAGGCAGCTTGATGCCGCAAACAGTGCCGTCCTTCTGATAGCTGGCCCAGCCGCTTCCGGTAATGTAACCGCGAACGATGCACTCTACGGGAAGCATGTTCAGCTTCTTGCACATCATGCTCTTGCCCTCGAACTGCGGCTGCTGGAAGAACTCCGGCATATCCTTTACATCTGCGGAAATCATGTGGTTGGGGAGAATGTCCTTGGTCATGTCAAACCAGAACTTGGACATCTGGGTCAGAACGGTTCCCTTTTTTGTCACAACATTGTTCAGAATCACATCGAAACAGCTGATGCGGTCTGTAGCAACCATGATCAGGCTGTCGCCATTGTCGTAAATCTCACGAACTTTTCCTTCTTTTACTGGTTTCATTTCGTATCCCTCGCTATCTTGTGTTTTGTGAAGTACCCACCTAATAGATAACCAGATTTTCGGGGAAAAAGCAATAGAATTTTATGAATCTCTGTAAATTTTTTGTGTACAAAGTGTGAAAAATTCATGGTTTTGGAGAAAATTGTCAAAACCTATTGGAAATGTTTCCGTATATATGTATAATATAAATGGTTCCTAAATTTTTAAAAAAGTTTAGCATTAGAAAACGAAAAGGAGCGATACTTAAGTAGTAAAAAATAGAGAAGTAACAACAGAATAAAGGGAGGTGTAGTTTTTGGATATCGGAAAGAAATTAAAGGAATTGCGGCTTCACAACGACTTGACTTTAGGAGACCTGGCTTCACGGAGTGAGCTGACCAAAGGATTTTTATCACAGGTAGAACGGAACTTAACTACTCCCAGCATTTCCACGCTGGAGGACATTCTGGAGGCTTTGGGAACGAACTTATCGGAGTTTTTCCACGAAGAGCCCGAGAAACAGATTGTATTTTCCACACAGGAGTTTTTTGTGGATGATCAAGAGGATTATCGAATTGAATGGGTGATTCCAAATGCCCGGAAAAATCAGATGGAGCCTATCTTGCTCACCATTCATCCCCGTAAAAAGAGCCGGGAGTTGCAGGCTCATGACGGAGAGGAATTTGGCTATGTGCTGAAGGGCAATATCACGCTGGTCTGCGGAGGCAAGCGCTATAAAGTGAAAGCCCAGGAGACCTTTTATTTGGATGGTACCAAGAGCCATCATTTGTACAACCATGGCAATAATGATGCAAAGGTGTTGTGGATCACAACACCGCCGACTTTTTAAGGAGGACATAAGAAATGGAACGGAAAAAGCTGATTAGCTTCCGCAATATTGTGAAGAGTTTTGATGGACAGATCATCTTAAAGGGTGTAAATCTGGATATCTATGAAAAAGAATTCGTGACCCTGCTGGGACCCAGTGGATGCGGTAAGACCACGCTCCTTCGTATATTAGGTGGATTCCTGGACGCAGACGAGGGAAACGTGATTTTTGATGGCGAAGAGATCAGCCGGAAGCCGCCCTATGAGCGGGAACTGAACACCGTATTCCAGAAATATGCGTTGTTTCCACATCTGAGTGTGTATGAAAATATTGCCTTTGGCCTGAAGATCAAAAAGATGAGTAATGATGTCATTGAACAGAAGGTTATGAAGATGTTAAAGCTCATCGGTCTGGAGGGCTATGAAAACAAAAACACTACGCTGTTATCCGGCGGACAACAGCAGCGTGTAGCCATTGCAAGAGCGCTTGTAAATGAGCCGAAGGTACTGCTTCTGGACGAACCCCTGGCTGCGCTGGACTTAAAACTGCGCAAGGAAATGCAGTATGAGTTGAAACGGATTCAGCAGGAGGTAGGCATTACCTTTATTTTCGTTACTCATGACCAGGAGGAGGCTCTGACCATGTCAGACAAGATCGTGGTCATGAATAATGGTGAGATTCAGCAGGTGGGTACACCGGAGGAGACCTACAATGAGCCGGCCAACCGCTTTGTGGCCAACTTTATTGGTGAGAGTAATATTCTTTCGGGCGTTATGCTGGAGGATTACAAGGTGCGTTTTGACGATATTACCTTCGACTGCGTGGATTTCGGTTTCAAGGAAAACGAAGAGGTAGAAGTTGTTATTCGTCCTGAGGATATTGACATTGTGGATGTGAAGGACGGAAAGATGACGGGCGAGGTTCTCAGCGTCCTGTTTAAAGGCGTGCACTATGAGATTATCGTAGAGACCGTGCCCGGAACCAGTGTTACGGTCAATATGCATGTGATCCGGGAGCGGGATGTGACCAGCGCGGATGGCAAAGAGAAGATGAGTGCCGGAAACTTCTACGTGGACCTGGAGGATGTAAAGGACCTGGACGATAGAGAGATCATCGCTCGCTCCAATGCCCAGGCCTGGAATCCGGAGACGGATGACTATATTTCCATCGCCAAGATTGAGTATGACCTGCAGGAGGAGCTGGGCCAGTATCCCGTGCGGTTCTCCACTGCCAACGGAACCAGTATTGAGCGCATGATTTATGTAGTAGACCAGCCCTTTGTAAAGAATGAAAAGGCAAATGAAGCGATCATGGCCTTCAACTTTACCAAGACCGTGGACGAGATCCTGGAATCTCAGGCGCTGGATACAGACATTAAGACCTGGGCCAATGCACAGGGCTGGAAATTAAGCGATGAAAATCAAAGCATTGACATCAGTGTGGATTATGACTTCGAGCCGGAGGATATTAAGGAAGGCATGTATAAGATCACCTTCTCTACCACAGGACGGGAGTTCAAGATTCATACTACGGATTATTCGCAGGAGGGTCAGGAGGTCGGCCTGACATTCTTCCCGGAAGATATTCATGTTATGTCAAGGATGGTATTTTAGATGAAGCGTTTTTCACAGTTGGCAATCCCCTATATTGCATGGGCAGCCCTGATGCTGATCCTGCCCATGGCGCTTATTGCGCTGTACTCGGTAACGGAGCATGGAAACAGTATTGTCTCTTTCTCCTTTACCCTGGACCATTACGTCAAGTTTTTTACCGACCCCGATTTTTTGATCATACTCTGGCGTTCTCTTTGGATTGCAGTGAAGACTACCGTTATTTGTCTGCTGCTGGGCTATCCGATAGCCTACTATATTGCCCGCAGCAGTGAGCGTGCCCAGAATACTCTGGTTCTGTGCATTACCATTCCTATGTGGATCAACATGCTGGTGCGTACCTACGCCTGGATCGGTCTGCTCAGTGAGGGTGGATTGATCTCGAAGATTCTGGGACTTTTTGGTCTGGGTAATGCAGAGCTTCTCTATACAGAGGGCGCTGTATTACTGGGTATGGTGTATAACTTCCTGCCCTTTATGATCTTGCAGATCAATACTTCCCTGTGTAAGATGGATCATTCTCTTTTGGAGGCCAGTGCGGACCTGGGAGCAAACCGGGTGCAGACCTTCAGACGGGTGACTCTGCCCCTGTCTCTGCCGGGTGTCATCAATGGGATCACTCTGGTGTTTTTGCCGGCAGTCAGCTCCTTCTTCATCCCCAAGCTGCTGGGCGGCGGACAGTACTTCCTCATTGGAAATCTCATCGAGAACCAGTTTATTACCGTGGGTGAATGGAACTTTGGAAGTGCGATCTCTATGATTATGGCAATCATCATGATGCTTCTCATGATGCTGGTGCATAAGGTGGAAGTCCACAACCAGGGTGGAAAGGAGGAATAGTGTCATGAAAAAAGGCAAACGCCCCATTGGGAAGGCGCTGATGATCCTCATGATCGTATTCTTCTACCTTCCCATTTTGTATATGATCATCTTTTCCTTCAACGAAGGAAAGTCACTGACTAATTTTACAGGCTTTTCCCTGCGCTGGTACCAGCACATGCTGGAGTCCCGGGATATGATGGAAGCCCTGTACACTACCTTTGGCGTGGCTCTGATTGCCACCTTTATTTCCACGGTGGTGGGAACCATTGCAGCCATTGGCCTCAGCAAGTCCAGAAAGATCGTCCGGGACATAATGGAGCAGGTAAATAATCTGCCTCTTATGAACCCGGAAATTGTAACGGCCATCGGTTTCATGCTGCTGTTTATCACATTCCAGGTGGAAAAGGGCTATGTGACCATGCTTCTGGCCCATATTGCCTTCTGTATCCCCTATGTGATGCTGTCCGTTATGCCCAAGATCCGCTCTTTGGATCCGAACCTGGCGGATGCGGCCATGGACCTGGGAGCAACACCCTGGCAGGCGCTGACAAAGGTTATGGTGCCTCAGATCACACCGGGCATTGTGTCCGGCGCACTGATCGCTTTTACCATGTCTGTAGACGACTTTATCATTTCCTACTTTGTAACAGGCGGCGGTGTAAAGAACTTAAGTATCGTGGTTTACACCATGAGCAAGCGTGTGAACCCCAGTATCAATGCCATTTCTACACTGGTGGTAGTGATCATTACCGTGGCACTGGTGCTGATCAATGTGGCGCCTATGATCATGGCAAAACGCCAGAAGACGGCAGAGATCAAGAAGAAAAAGATGCTGGTACCCTCCATTGGGGCGGCAGTGGTCGTGCTTCTGGGAATCTGTATTTTCAATTTTCGGGGAGAGCATTCGGACCTTCCTTATGCAGGGGAAACCCTGTATGTGTATAACTGGGGAGAGTACACCGGTGAAAATATCATTGCGGATTTTGAGGCCCGGACGGGAGCAGTGGTTGTCATGGAGAACTTTGATTCCAACGAGCAGATGTACATTAAAGTGGCCAACGGAGAAGCTTATGACATCCTGGTGCCCAGTGATTATATGATCCAGAGGCTTATAGAAGAGGACCTGCTGCAGAAACTGGATCAGGACAAGCTGGATTGCATGGATTATCTGTCAGATGCAGTAAAGGGCCTGCCCTATGACCCGAATAATGAATATTCTGTTCCTTACTTCTGGGGAATGGTGGGAATCGTTTATGACAAGACCAAGGTGGATATTGGGGATCTGGAAAAAGAAGGCTTCAATATTTTCCTGGATGAGAAGTATAAGGGAGATATCTATCTCTACGACTCTGAGAGGGATTCCTTTATGATGGCTTTAAAGGCTCTGGGATATTCCATGAATACAGAGGATGAAAAGGAGCTTCAGAAGGCCTATGACTGGCTGGTGCAGTGCGTGGAGACCATGGAGCCGGAGATTGTAACGGATGAGATCATCGACAATATGGCACAGGGCAGAAAGGCTCTGGGACTGATTTATTCCGGCGATGCCACCTATATCATGAGTGAGAATGAAGATATGGGCTTTTATCTTCCGGATAGCGGTACCAATCTGTGGTCAGATGCCATGGTGATCCCGGCTAATGCGAAAAATCCGGAACTGGCCCATGAGTTTATCAATTTTGTCAGTGCTTACCATGGGGCTTATGATAACTCCAGTTATGTGGGCTACACATCCCCCAACCAGGAGGTTCTGGAGGACCTGTCCCAGCAGGGCGGAGATTTTGAAGGAATCAACGCTTACCTGCCCCGGACGGATTATGAAAAGGATGAAGTCTTTGTTTACAATGAGGCCACACGGAAGCAGATCAGCAACCTGTGGAGCAAGGTAAAGATCGCAGCAAGTAATGCTAATTAGCGGTGGAATCTGATTGGAGACCGGGAGAATGGATATACTGGTCACGGAATTCCTTGGGTGAGATCCCGTATTCCTTTTTAAAGGCGCGGAAAAAGCTGGAATAGTCTTTAAAACCGCACATGAGATACGCTTTGCTTATGCTGTCGCTGCCAAGAATGGCATCGCGGCATAATGCAAGGCGTTTTTTTGTAATGTACTGATGAATGGAGATGCCCATGTTTTCCTTGAAAATGTGGGCGATATGATATTTGTTCACGAAAAATTTTCCGGACAGCTCCTCCAGAGACAGCTCTTCCTCCAGGTGGCTTTCAATATATTGCAGCAGATTGGTGTACAGGCTCTGAGGCTCTTTGGGTTTGCCCGGGTGGTCTGTTTCATAGATGGAGCGGCTTAAATGAAACAGCAGGTCACTGACACAGAGGGAGAGCTGGGTGTTTTTCCCAAACCGGTCCGAATGGAGCTCTTCGATAATGTGAAACAGCTTGGCCTGCAGGGCATTGAAGGCGATCATGTCGTAATGATAGATATAGTGCTTTTTCTCCTGGGAACGGCGGATGATATACAGGTAGTCAGGGGAACTGTTGTGGAAAAAGTCGCAGTATTCCCGGCTGATCCAGAAGATAAATCTGCGATAGGGCACGTCCGGATCCGGACTGAAGACATGATGGGGCACTTCCGGAGGAATCACGATCACATCGCCGGGCTGGAGCTGATGAGGCTGGCCGTCGATGATCATGGTAACTTTTCCGTCCAAAAAGAAATAAAATTCGTAATAATTGTGAGTGTGGTTTTGCACACTGGAAAAATGGGTATCATCATAATAATAAAGCTCAAAATCCCTGGACACCATATATTGTCTGGTGCTGAATGCAGTCTGTAATTTTTTTCTCATGGAAAGCCCTCCTGTCACAGAAAGAATAGCATGAAACCGCAACTTTTGCAATGTGAATAACAAAATATCCAATTGGCAATTTAAGAAAGGGAAGATATAATGAAAACAATGGATAAATAACGGACAAAATAGATAGAAAAATGAATAGAAAAAAGAAAGGAAATCAGTCATTATGGAATTAAGTACACTGGGTTTACAGGACAGAGCGAAGTGGGAAGCAAAAGGATACAAGCTGCCTCAGTTTGACCGCGCAGCAGTAACTGCGGCTACCAGGGAAAATCCCTTCTGGATCCACTTTGGAGCAGGCAACATTTTCCGCGCCTTCCAGGCAAATGTAATGCAGAACATCCTGAATGCAGGAGCTATGGACAGAGGGCTTATCGTGGCAGAGGGCTTTGACTATGAGATCGTACAGAAGATGAATCGTCCCCACGACGATTATACCATTCTGGTAACCTTAAAGGCAGATGGAAGCATTGAGAAGACCGTTGTTGGTTCTGTAGTGGAATCCTGCATTCTGGATTCTGAAGATGAGGCAGAATACAGCAGATTAAAAGAAATCTTTTGTAAGGACTCTCTGCAGATGGCATCCTTTACCATTACCGAGAAGGGCTACAGCCTGGTAAACGGCAAGGGTGAGATACTGCCGGCAGTAGCAGCTGACTTTGAAGCAGGCCCCGAGAAGCCCGCAAGTTATATTGGTAAAGTGGCGTCTCTGCTGTACGTGCGTTATCAGAACGGCCAGAAGCCCATCGCAATGGTAAGTATGGACAACTGCTCTCACAACGGCGACAAGCTGTACGCAGCTGTAAATGCATTTGCACAGAAGTGGGTAGAGAACGGCCTCACGGATGCCGGTTTTGCAGCTTACATCAATGACAGAACCAAGGTTTCCTTCCCCTGGTCCATGATTGATAAGATCACACCGAGACCGGATGCTTCTGTAGAAGAGATCCTGAACAAAGACGGTATCGACGGACTGGAGCCGGTAATTACTTCCAAGAACACTTATGTAGCTCCCTTCGTAAATGCAGAAGAGTGCGAATATCTTGTGATTGAAGACTGGTTCCCCAACGGTCGTCCCCAGCTGGAAAAAGGCGGTCTGATGTTTACGGATCGTGAGACTGTAGACAAGGTGGAGAAGATGAAGGTTTGTACCTGTCTGAACCCGCTGCACACCGCATTGGCAGTATTCGGATGCGTTCTTGGATATGAGAAGATTTCCCAGGAAATGAAGGACCCAGAGCTGAAGAAACTGGTAGAGACCATCGGATATGTGGAGGGACTTCCTGTAGTAGTGAATCCGGGCGTGCTGGATCCCAAAGAGTTCATTGATACCGTGCTGAACGTGCGTATTCCCAACCCCTTTATGCCGGATACACCCCAGCGTATCGTAACTGATACTTCTCAGAAACTGGCCATCCGCTTTGGTGAGACTATTAAGAACTATATGGCTTCTGATGATAAGGATGTAAAGGACCTGAAGCTGATTCCCATGGTATTTGCAGGCTGGCTGAGATATCTGATGGCAGTGGATGACAACGGCGAAGCATTTGACTTAAGTCCCGATCCCCTGCTGGAGTCTGTTTGCCCCGTAGTGGCAGGCGTCAAGCTGGGAGAAGAAGCTGATGTGGAAGCAATCCTGCAGCCGATCCTGACCAACAAGGCAATCTTCGGCGTAGACCTGTACGAAGCAGGCATGGCTGACCTGGTATGCGGATACTTCCGCGAGATGATCGCAGGACCGGGTGCTGTGCGGGCAGCTTTGAAGAAACACGTTTAAACATTATATAGAAAGAAAGGAACAAACCACTATGAAGATGACATTCCGTTGGTATGGAGAAGGACGTGACGCCATCTCTCTGAAGCATATCAAACAGATTCCGGGCTGCAGCGGCCTCATGGGCGTGTTGGATGAGAAGGCAGCAGGCGAGGTTTGGGAAGAAGATGAGATCAAGGCTTATGTGGAGCATGTACATGCTGCAGGTCTTGAGGTAGAGGTAATCGAGAGCGTAAATGTACACGAGGACATTAAGCTTGGTCTGCCCACCCGCGACAAATATATTGAGAACTACAAAATCTGCATTCGCAACCTGGCGAAATACGGTGTGAAAGTGATCGTTTACAATTTCATGCCCGTACTGGACTGGCTGCGTACCGACCTGGCAAGAGAGATTCCCGAGGACGGCAGCAACAGCCTGTACTTCGATGAGGAAGAGCTGGGTAACATGACTCCCATGGAGATCGTACAGAAGACCGCTGCAAACTGCAACGGATTCAGCCTGCCGGGCTGGGAGCCGGAGCGTCTGGCTGACCTGGAGCGCGTGATGGAGCTGTACAAATCCGTAGATGAAGAGAAGCTGCTGGAGAACTACAAATACTTCCTGGATGCAATTATTCCCGTATGTGAGGAAGTTGGCGTGGTGATGGCTTGTCATCCCGACGATCCCGGCTGGCCCATCTTCGGTCTGCCCCGTATCGCTCATGACCAGGCTGGTTATGACAAGATCATTGCTCTGCATGACAGCCCCTGCAATACCCTGTGCCTGTGCACCGGTTCTCTGGGCAGCAATGTAAACAACGATATTCCGGCCATGATCCGTCACTTCGGTTCCATGAACCGCATCGGCTGTCTGCATGTGCGTAATGTAAAGCACTTAGGCAGTGACCGTCGTTTTCGCGAATCCAGCCATCTGTCCTCTGACGGTGACCTGGATATGTACGAGATCATGAAGGCTATCTACGAGACCTGCCCCGACACCTATATCCGCCCGGACCACGGACGCATGATCTGGGACGAGGTTGGCCGCCCCGGCTACGGCCTGTATGACCGCGCACTGGGTATTACTTACCTGAACGGTCTGTGGGAAGCCATTGATAAAAATGCCAAAGCAAAATAAAAAGTGATAAAAGGAAAACCCGTCAGGCGTAAAGCCCGGCGGGTTTTTGTAGTGCATATTCGGTTGAATCTGAAAGTCTGAGAGCAGTTTCCTTTAAACGAAGGTCCAGATGGGGAAACATCCGATGTCCCCGGTCGATCATCCCCTGGGAAAAATCAATCCCCGTGAGATTTTGATAGCCCAGCTCCCATAGCTCCTGTAAGGTGCGTCCATATCCGCAGCCAACATCCAGAATGGCCTGGTCCCCGGCAACATGCCGGGCAAAGACATCTGCCTGAAAAGGGGTTGTAAACTGCTTGGTTTCCGAAACACTGTTCCAGTATGCGTTCTGTTCCATGATAATCTCATCTCCTTACCTGGTTTTGATGAAATTATAGCAGAAATGCTCGCGGGATGCACATGAGATTTCTTACATAAACTTCACCAAAAATCCTGCCGCTATAGTAGAGAGAAACGTCACACTGGTAAACCCACCCAGCACCATCTTGGTGGAGATCTGGTGGGATAGTGCCTCCCTCTCGGAAGGGTCCTTGACCAAAAACTCAATGATGTCTTGGGCCAGCATCAGGTTTAAGGGAAAGCCGATCATCACATTCAGGCCGATGGCAAAGCTCATTTGCCAGGTGAAGCCAAGCAGCTTGCCGGCCAGGATGGAAACCAGGCCGATGCTGAGAATATCTGTCAGCAGAATGACGGCCAGAGGAATCAGCAGGTCCTGAAACATGGCTGGCGTCGCGCCGGAGAAGCCGTCCAGGATCTGGGTCATCATCATGAGCATCAGAAAGCCCCGGCTCTTGGTACGGTCCGTTTCATCCTGATGCAAAAATTTAAGCCGGGTCAGAAGGATGCCCAGGAACAGTGCCATGACGTATTTGGAAATACCGGTTAGAATCTCCAGCCGGGAAGCCAGCCAGGCTGTTGCAAACAGCCGGAGCAGGGCCCAATAGGGACTTTCTTCCTTGGAAGCGGCCACGGTGGCCGAAGCCTTTGCCTGGGCTTTGGCAGCAGGGACAAGAGCTCCTGTCCTGCGCAGGTGTTTCACTTCTTTGCGAAGGAGCAGAGAGGCCAGGGGACAGGCGACGAGGCCCTGTACAGCCAGTAAAAGCACAGATAATACCACGATCTGGTCATAACCCAGCGCCCGGGCCTGCTCCTGTACGATCAGAGCCACGGCTGCGCCGCCGGGAATGGCTCCAAAGGCCATGGAGCGGCCGAATAGAGCGTTTATGATCAGAAGCAGAATGGCCAGCTGTCCTACAAAGCTGATGGCAGCCAGGGCCACCACCCGCCAGTTTTCTAAAAGCTCGTCCAGCTTCAGAGAAGTTCCCATGCCGATGATGGTAAACATCATACCGATCATAGCCAGATGGGTCAGGCCTGAGGTCTGAATCAGATCCGCCGGGAGGATTCCGCTCCACAATAGTCCGATGTAGAGGACCGAGGAGGCCAGGATGGCAGGGACGATTCCCCGCAGGCGATGGGCCAGCAGCTCGCCTGCAGCCATAAGAGCCAGGACGATAAGTCCGCTTTGTATTAAGTCAAATGTGAGCATGATAAGATTCCTTATTTATATAGTAGTGTTTGTACAGTGTTACATTTGTAGGGTGCGCCATAAGTCCAAAAATATTTATGCAAAAGGCAAATGCGTACCAATAATAAGGTAAGCTTTTTGTTTCAAAAAGTCAATTGTTTTGCGGGACAAATCATGACTGCTGTGATAGAATATAAGATAAGGAAAACACGAAGGAATATGGGTATGAGCATTAAGAATGAACCGCAAATAAAGGAGGCTGGAGGCTTGCGGCGTCGGTTTTAGCCGCGAGGATTCCTGCGATTCTGATATTTGTAAAGAAATCCCGCAGAATCAAAGAAAAAAGCTTGACATGGGACTTGTTGTCATGATAGGATAGTAGGGCGAATGGAAGTAGGCTTTTTTTTTATGCCTAAAAATCGGTGGTTTTCGCAGACCACCAGCAAAAAAGTAATCAAGCGGAGGTGGAAGTCGTGCGCGTAAAGATCACATTGGCATGTACGGAGTGTAAACAACGGAATTACAACATGACAAAAGAAAAGAAAAATCACCCGGACAGAATGGAAACTAAGAAATACTGTCGGTTCTGCAAACAGCACACAATGCACAAAGAAACGAAGTAGTACGTCAGAAAGGAAAGTGAACAATGGGAGAAACAACAGTAAAGGCTGAGAAGGCCCCCAAGGCTGAAAAAGCCCCCAAGAAAAGCTGGTTCAAAGGTTTGAAAGCAGAGTTTAAGAAAATCATTTGGCCGGACAAAAAGTCACTGACCAAGCAGACGATAGCAGTTGTAGCTACTTCCGTGGCATTGGGACTCATCATTAAACTACTGGATATTATCATTACCTACGGTATTGATTTCCTGGTAACTTTATAAGGATGAAGGTGGAGATATGTCAGAGGCAAAATGGTATGTAGTGCATACCTATTCAGGGTATGAGAACAAGGTAAAGGCCAACATTGAGAAAACAATTGAAAACAGACATCTGGAGGAACAGATCCTTGAAGTGAGAGTTCCCATGCAGGATGTTGTGGAAATGAAGAACGGTGCCAAGAAGCAGGTTCAGAAAAAGATGTTTCCGGGATATGTTCTGATTCATATGATTATGAATGATGACACCTGGTACGTAGTAAGAAACACCAGAGGCGTCACCGGTTTTGTTGGACCTGGATCCAAGCCTGTTCCGCTCACAGATGCAGAGATGCGGCCGCTGGGTATTCAAACCGAAAATGTCACAGTTGATTTTGCAGAAGGTGATACCGTAATCGTTATGGGCGGTGTATGGAAGGATACAGTCGGAGTGATCCAGGCTATGAACCAGAACAAACAGTCCGTTACCATTAACGTAGACCTCTTCGGTCGAGAGACACCGGTAGAGATCAGTTTTTCAGAAATTAGAAAGATGTAACAAAAAAGATGGGAGGGTAAATCCCGCTATTACCACAAGGAGGTGCCTAAAATGGCAAAAAAAGTAACAGGTTATATTAAATTACAGATTCCTGCTGGAAAGGCAACACCGGCTCCGCCCGTAGGTCCGGCATTA
>JAFTZF010000023.1 GCA_017464645.1 Lachnospiraceae bacterium
CATGGGAACCTCCAAGGTGGAGATTTTCCTGGCTTCTCCCAATACTGCAGCAGCCTGCGCGGCAGCCGGTAAAATTGTAGAAGCATAGGAATAACGTACAAGAGAATATAAATATAGAAATATCCGGCCATGAAAATTGGCTGGATATTTTTCTTCCGAAAACGGTTGACTTTTAACCGAAAACGGGCAATAATATAATTGAGACTATTCGAAAGGAGTGAAGCATATGTATCGTGATTCTTTGCGCGAGAAAAAGGAAAAACTGGGCTGGACTACAGAAGAGCTGTCTCTTTATTCCGGAGTTCCGGTTGGGACCATCAATAAGATTTTAAGCGGTGAGACTGCCTCTCCCCGTTACGATACCATCCAGGCATTGGAGCGGGCCATGAGCGCTTCCTACACGGAGGCCGCAGGGAAGCCCCTGTTCATTCGGGAAACATCCGCTTATCTGGACAGCTTCGCTTCCAAAGAATATACCATCGAGGATTATGCCAGGATTCCTCAGGAAACCCGGGCAGAATTGATCGACGGTCAGCTTTTTTATATGCAAAGTCCCACGCCCGCCCATCAGGCAGCAGTCACCAGTCTGTTGGTGCAGAGCAGTGTGTTCATTGCACAGAAGAAGGGCACCTGCCAGGTTTTCCCGGCGCCGCTGGATGTGCAGCTGGACTGTAATCAGTACACCATGCTGCAGCCGGATTTTATGATTGTCTGTGACAAGGATAAGGTGCATGAGGACAGGATTTACGGAGCCCCTGATTTTGTGGCAGAGGTATTGTCTCCCTCCTCAAAAAAGATGGATACCGGACGCAAGCTTTTAAAATACTTTAAAGCAGGTGTGAGAGAGTATTGGGTGGTGGATCTGGATCGCAGGAGAGTTGTCTGCTACTATTTTGAAGAGGAAGATCTGATACCAAATGCATATACCTTGGAGGATGAGGTGCCGGTTCGGATTTTTCAGAAAGAACTGTGCATTCGGTTTTAGATACTTGAATTTCAAAGATACACCCCTTACAATAAGAGGGAGACAGCTGTTGATTTGCCGGTAAAGGGCATAGAAAGTGGAGAAGGAAAATGGAACGAGAACGAGAATTACGACTTGCCATACTGATCGATGCAGAGAATATTACAGAGAAGTACCTGAAGATTATCCTGGAGGAGGCAGCTAAGACAGGCGTTGCCACCTACAAGCGGATTTACGGAGACTGGACCAGTCAAAAGATGAGCAGCTGGAAGCATGTACTTCTGGACCATTCCATTATCCCGATCCAGCAGTACGGATACACCACGGGAAAGAGTTCCACCGATTCGGCCATGATCATTGATGCCATGGATATTTTGTATTCCGGTGATGTGGACGGCTTTTGCCTGGTGTCCTCAGATAGCGATTTTACCCGCCTGGCAGCCCGTCTGCGGGAGTCCGGCATGGATGTGACCGGCATGGGTGAGAGCAAGACGCCCAAGCCCTTTATTGCGGCCTGCAACCGATTCCGTTATCTGGATATCTTGTACTCCAGTCAGCAGCAGGAAGAGAAAAAAGAAGAGACAAAAGAGATAAAAGAAAAAGAAGAAAAGGGCCGCAGCATAAAGAAACCGCAGGCCAAAGAGCAGGCGGAGATGCAGCCCCGGACCAACCTGAAAGTCTTGAAGCGGGCCATCCGTTCCATTGCCCAGGAGTGCTCCGACGATGAGGGCTGGATTTTCTCCGCAGAGCTGCGCAATCAGCTGAACAAACGATTCCCGGACTTTGATGTGCGAAACTTCGGCTATTCCAAGTTTACGCCGTTCGTCGAGTCTCTGGATATCTTTGAGGTAAAGCGGACCCGCTCAGGCCTTCGCCATGTGCAGCTGGTATACTTTAAGCTGAAGAAATAAGACCGGAAAAGGAGAGGAATATTTCGTGCAATATTTTATTTCGTTTTTAGAGGGAATCATTACTTTTTTATCCCCCTGCTTACTGCCCATGCTTCCCATTTATCTGTTCTATTTTGCGGGGGGCAAGGCAGAAGAAAAGAAGGGAACCACTCTGAAAAACGCCCTGGGCTTTGTGCTGGGCTTTACCATTGTATTTACCTTGATGGGCGCCTTTGCCGGAGTGTTGGGCGGCCTGCTTCGAAAATATCAGACAGCCGTAAATGTTGTGTCCGGCCTGATCGTAATATGCTTCGGCCTTCATTACCTGGGCCTGTTTAAAAAATTCTGGACCAAGGGTACGGGAGTGACTGCCAATACGGAGAATCTGGGTTTTGGATCCTCGCTGGTATTTGGTATGGTCTTTTCCGTAGGCTGGACACCTTGCGTGGGTGCTTTCCTGGGCTCCGCCCTCATGCTGGCTTCCCAGCAGGGGTCGGTCATTACAGGAGTTATCATGCTGCTGTGCTATTCCATGGGCCTTGGGATTCCATTTGTGGTCAGCGCGGTTTTGATCGATCGGCTGAAGGGAACCTTCCAGTGGGTAAAGGAACATTATGGCTTATTAAACAAAATAGCAGGCTTGTTTCTGGTGCTGATAGGTATTCTCATGATGACAGGCACCATGGGACGGCTGCTGGCGCTGCTGAGTTAGGGGGGACTTATGAATCAGAAAAAAGGTCTTATCATAGGAATTGTGGCATTTGTTGTATTTTTAGGTGCGGCGGGTCTGCTTTACGGCAAGCTGAGCGATCAGGTGGAGCCGGAGAATCCCCTGGTGGTGGAAGAGGACCCGGGCAGCCTGGAGGATGCGGATGATAAGGAAGATGCAACTGCAGATACAGAGGGTCAGGGCGGAGAGTCATCGGAAGCCGGTTCTGACAGTCAGGACGCAGAAACCCTGGTGACAGCCCCGGATTTTACAGTGGTGGATGCAGAGGGTAATTCCGTAAAGCTCTCGGATTATTTCGGGAAGCCCATTGTACTGAATTTCTGGGCCAGTTGGTGCGGCCCCTGCCAGAGTGAGATGCCGGACTTCGATGAAACTTGTCGTGAGCTGGAGGGAGAAGTGCAGTTCCTCATGGTAAATCTTACAGACGGAAGTCGGGAAACCGTAGAAATCGCCAAGGCTTTCATAGAGGAAAAGGGATATACATTCCCGGTACTTTACGATACCGGTCAGGAGGCGGCTTATCAGTACGGAGTTTCCTCCATTCCCAGCACGTATTTCATTGATGCCCAGGGCCATGCCATTGCCAGAGCCCAGGGAGCGATTTCCAAGGAGATTCTGCTTTCGGGAATTGACATGGCGCGGGGAACCGATACACAGTAATAGCATAGAGAAAAGGATACAAAAGAAAGGGGTAGTAGTATGAACCGTGAATTATTAAAGAAAAACTTTGAGGACCATGGATTTTTGACCAGCTTTTTCGACACCAAGGAAGAAGCCGCTGTATATCTGGCAGAGCAGATTCGGGGAGAGACTGTAGGGATCGGCGGATCCATGACCATTCGTGAGATGGAACTGGATAAGATCCTGGAGGAAAAGAATCAGGTATACTGGCACTGGAATACACCCGGCAGAGAGACTATGGACAAAGCAAAGGAAGCTGCTGTTTATCTCACCAGCGCCAACGGCGTGTCTGCCACAGGCGAACTGGTAAATATCGATGGCAACGGCAACCGGGTTTCCCAGACCTTGTTCGGACCGAAGAAGGTATATTTCATTGTGGGCAGAAATAAGATCACGGAAGATTTGGCGGGAGCCATGAAGCGGGCCAAAGAAATCGCCGCGCCGAAGAATGCCATGCGTTTTGATAAAAAGATCCCCTGTATTGCCGGCGGCGGAGAGAAGTGCTACGACTGCAAGAGTCCTGAGCGTATTTGCAATGCGACTGTTATCCTGGAGCGCCCCTGCAGTTCCATGAAAGTGGAAGTGGTCTTTGTTGACCAGGAGCTGGGATATTAAGAAACATCTTGTGTTTTTCCTGCGGATGGATTATGATGGATAAAGCTCCATTACTTAAAAATAAGTGAGGTTTCAAATATGGGAAAGATTATTTTAACAGGCGACAGACCCACAGGAAGACTGCATGTGGGACATTACGTAGGTTCTCTGCGTGAGCGGGTGAAGCTGCAGAATTCGGGAGAGTTTGAAAAGATATTCATCATGATTGCAGATGCGCAGGCATTGACAGACAATGCTGAGTACCCGGAGAAGGTGCGTCAGAATATTGTAGAGGTGGCTCTGGACTACATGTCCTGCGGCCTGGACCCGGATAAGTCCACCATCTTTATTCAGTCTATGGTGCCGGAGCTGACAGAACTGAGCTTTTATTATATGAACCTGGTAACAGTTTCCAGATTACAGCGCAATCCTACCGTAAAGGCCGAGATTCAGATGCGCAACTTCGAGGCCAGCATTCCTGTGGGATTCTTTACCTATCCCATCAGCCAGGCTGCGGATATTACCGCTTTTAAGGCAACCACTGTACCTGTAGGCGAGGACCAGATGCCCATGCTGGAGCAGGCAAAGGAAATTGTTCATAAGTTTAATACTGTTTATGGAGATACCCTGGTAATGCCGGAGATTCTTCTGCCCAGCAACAAAGCATGCCTGCGCCTGCCCGGTATCGATGGCAAGGCAAAGATGAGCAAGTCCCTGGGCAACTGCATTTATCTGGCAGATACCGAGGAGGATGTGCGCAAGAAAGTAATGTCCATGTTTACCGACCCCAACCACCTGCGTGTGGAGGACCCGGGCAATGTAGTGGGAAATCCTGTGTTCATTTATCTGGAAGCTTTCAGCAGACCGGATCATTTTGCAGAATATCTGCCTGACTACGCAAATCTGGATGAGTTGAAAGCTCACTACACAAGAGGCGGCCTTGGTGACGTGAAAGTAAAGAAATTCCTGAACAAGGTGCTGCGGGAAGAACTGGCGCCTATCCGTACACGCAGGAAAGAACTGGAAAAAGATATTCCTTATGTATATGAGGTTCTGAAGAAGGGCAGCGAAGTGGCCCAGGCGGCGGCAGCAGAGACACTGGCCGATGTTCGTCGTTCCATGAAGATCAATTATTTCGAGGATCAGAGCCTGATCGCAGAACAGATTGAAAAATATAAATAACCCCCCAAAAAGAATCTCCCCCGGGAGATTCTTTTGGTTTTCTATGAAGATCCAATTTTGTAAATTTCCAAGAGACTTTGTATCTGCTGACGGCTCCAGTCCTCAAATAGGGGCAACCTGGGCGGTCGAAAAGTAAAGAAAAAGAATACCAGCAGAAGAAATACCAGAATAAAAAGAAGCACTGGCAGGGACAATTCCAAAGAAGGCAGGTGGATTTCCAAATAATAGGATAGGAAAAAAGTGGTCAGTACGCTGAGAAGATAAATGGACAGGTCAAAGAGTAACAAGGTCCGGCCAAGAAAACCTGTGTAAATAAAAAACAGGGTGGGAATGAGAAGGAGTCCGGCCATGAGCCCTGCCAGGCGAGAGGTCAGGAAGTGCCTGTCATTTTTGCCAAGAACCACTGCTTCAAAAATGGTATAGAGAAGAACCGGGAAAAAAACAAGCTTCAAATGTTCCCATACAGATTCATTTGCTGGGGAAAAGAGACCTACGAAGGGGTTTTCATTGGACCATTCATAAAAGAAATGGGACATCATTCCCAGAATTAAAGTAAATAAAATGCCCGCCCAGAAGCGGATTGGCTTTTTGGTTTGCATGAGTACCTCCTGTAAAAACGGATTCTTTACATTATGCGCGGGCAGGAGCAGATTATGCAGCATCACGGGAAAAGGGGAGAAAAATTGCTTGACAACGCGGCTGCCTTTTGTTATGTTAATACACAAGATAATATGATAAATGCAACGAAGAGGAAGAGTACACGGATATTCCAATTTCAGAGAGCTGTTGGCTGGTGTGAAACAGTAGCGGAGATTGGTGGAACTGACCTCTGAGCGGCTGCCCGAAATTTTTGACCGGAAGTCAGAGAGAGTAGACGCAGACGGAGCCCCGCCGTTATATGGGGGAGGATATAAGGTGTATACCCGTATCCGTTGAGAGTGTGAGTCTTAGTTGGCAGACAGAAAGCTGGAGCCGGGCAGGACTTGCAAAACAGAGTGGTACCGCGTAAGGCATGGCTGGTCTTTCGTCTCTGGCAGCAGAATAGATTGTTGCGAGGAGATGAAGGGCTTTTTTTATTGCCCGGTGTGAAAAGCGCTCAGTACATCAGCAATTTATCATCTATCCATAGAAAAATCAAAAAGGAGAGAAAAGTATGCAGAATTATCAGAAGTACACCAGACAGTATTTTCTTCCGCCTGCGAAATGCATGAAGTGGGCAGAAAAGGATTATGTAGAGAAAGCCCCCATTTGGTGCAGCGTGGATTTGCGCGATGGAAACCAGGCGTTGGTGGTTCCTATGACATTGGATCAGAAGGTGCAGTTCTTTAAGCTCCTTTGCAAAGTAGGATTCAAGGAGATCGAAGTTGGATTTCCCGCAGCTTCCGAGACAGAATACGTATTCCTGCGGACATTGATCGAGCAGGATCTGATTCCCGACGACGTTACCATCCAGGTATTGACTCAGGCAAGAGAGCACATTATCCGCAAGACCTTTGACGCACTCAAAGGTGCCAGAAGAGCTGTGGTCCATGTGTACAACTCCACCTCCAAGGCACAGCGGGAGCAGGTATTTCGCAAATCCAAAGAGGAGATCCTGAAAATCGCTGTGGATGGCGCAGCCCTGTTAAAGAAGCTGGCTGCTGAGACAGAAGGAAACTTCTTATTCGAATACAGTCCCGAGAGCTTTACCGGAACAGAGCCGGAGTACGCCTTGGAAGTGTGCAACGCAGTGCTGGATGTATGGCAGCCCACAGCGGACAATAAAGCCATCATCAATCTGCCGGTGACTGTGCAGCACTCCATGCCCCATGTGTACGCCCAGCAGGTAGAGTATATGTGTGAGAATCTTAAATACCGTGAGAATGTCATCGTATCCCTGCATCCCCACAATGACAGGGGCTGCGGTGTGGCAGACACCGAGATGGGACTGCTGGCAGGGGCAGACCGGGTGGAAGGCACTCTGTTTGGAAATGGTGAGAGAACAGGTAATGTAGACATCGTGACCCTGGCCATGAACATGTATTCCCAGGGTGTGAACCCGGACCTGGATTTTACCAACATGAATGAAGTGTGCGAAGGCTATGAGAAATATACCGGCATGAAGGTCAACGAGCGCAATCCCTACAGCGGCGCCCTGGTATTTGCGGCTTTCTCCGGTTCCCATCAGGATGCCATTGCCAAAGGCATGCATTATCGGGAAGAAGAGGAGAGAGAGTATTGGACGGTTCCCTATCTGCCCATCGATCCCAAGGATGTGGGCCGCAGCTACGATGCAGATGTGATCCGCATCAACAGCCAGTCCGGCAAGGGCGGTGTAGGCTATATCCTGGAGCAGAAGTTCGGCCTGAACCTGCCGCCTAAGATGCGGGAAGCTATGGGCTATGCCTGCAAGGATGAATCCGATCACAAGAATAAAGAATTGTCTCCGGAAGAGATTTTTGAGCTGTTCAAAGAGAAGTTCGAAAGCATTACGGTTCCCTACAATATTACCGAGGTACACTTCAGACAGGTGGACGGCATTACGGCAGAGGTACATACGACCTATGACGGCAAGGCAGAAGTTACTTATGCAGCCGGCAACGGCCGTCTGAATGCGGTAAGCAATGCTCTGAAGAAATGCTACGGTCTGGATTACAAGCTGGTAACCTATCAGGAGCATGCACTGGAACAGAGCTCCAG
>JAFTZF010000003.1 GCA_017464645.1 Lachnospiraceae bacterium
AGAGTATCCATGGGGCTCAGACCTTTTATTACAGCACCTCCAAGGAGGGACAGCTGCTGGCAGAGATTCTTCAGGAGGAGCTGGTACGGGTGGTGGATCCTGACAATACCCGGCAGGCAAAAGCCAATGACAGCTATTATCTGCTGAAAAAGACAACACCGCCCATATGCATTGTGGAATGTGGATTTCTGAGCAACTGGGAGGAGAGCAAGCTTCTGCAGGATGTGAATTATCAGGAGAAGCTGGCCTGGGCGATCCACATGGGAATCATGCGCTATCTGAATCAGTAAAAAGTTGACGGCTGAAATGATTCCTCGTATAATAGAGAAAGAGAAAAAGTCTGTTGTCCGGGTCGTGAGGGCAGCGGGTTCTGAAAGGACAACTTCGAAGGAGGAAAATACAATGATAGCATTGGGATGTGACCATGGCGGTTACGAATTGAAACAGGAGATTATCAAATATCTGGAGAAAGAAGGCCTGGCATACAAGGACTTTGGCTGTGACAGTACCGCATCTGTAGATTATCCGATTTACGCAAAGAAGGTGGCAAAAGCCATTCAGTCCGGCGAGTGCGAGAAGGGAATCCTGATCTGTGGAACCGGTATCGGCATTTCTATCACTGCAAATAAATTCAAGGGAATTCGTGCGGCTCTGTGCGGAGACTGCTTCTCAGCAGCTGCAACCAGAGAGCACAACGATGCAAATATCGTGGCACTGGGTGCTCGTGTAACAGGCCCGGGACTGGCAATCAAGATCGTGGACACATTCCTGAATACACCGTTCTCCAATGACCAGCGTCATATTAACAGAATCAACCAGATTGAAGACTAAGGGATAATTAGGAGGAGATACAAATGTCAAAGGTTGTAGTTATGGACCATCCGCTGATTCAGCATAAGATCGGCGTAATTCGCAGAACAGAGACCGGTTCTCGGGATTTCCGGGATATGATTGGCGAGATCGCCAGCTTAATTACTTATGAGGCAACCAAGGATCTGAAGCTTCGGGATGTGGAGATTCAGACTCCTATCTGCAAGACCACTGTAAAGGAGCTGGCCGGAAAGAAACTGGCCATCGTGCCGATCCTGCGGGCGGGTCTTGGTATGGTAGATGGTATGCTGGCCATGATTCCGTCTGCGAAGGTGGGACATATCGGGCTGTACCGGAATGAAGAGACATTGGAGCCGGTAGAATACTATTGTAAGGTTCCCAAGGATTGTGCAGAGCGAGACGTGTTTGTAGTAGACCCCATGCTGGCAACCGGCGGTTCTTCTGCAGCTGCGATCCAGATGCTGAAGAACAGGGGTGTAAAGAATATTCGCTTCATGTGTATCATTGCAGCGCCCGAAGGTGTAAAACGCATGCAGGAGGCGCATCCGGATGTGGATATTTATATTGGTGCGCTGGATGATCATCTGAACGAAAACGGCTACATCGTTCCAGGTCTGGGCGATGCCGGAGACCGTATTTTCGGAACAAAATAAAGCTTTGCAGGAGGTACTATGAGCGGAAAGCGAACAGACTATATCAGTTGGGATGAATATTTCATGGGAGTAGCCAAGCTGTCTGCCCTGCGTTCCAAGGATCCCAGCACACAGGTGGGGGCCTGTATCGTGAGTCGGGACAACAAGATCCTGTCCATGGGCTATAATGGTTTTCCCTTGGGCTGTGATGACGATGAGTATCCATGGGCGAGAGAAGGGGATTTCGGCGATACTAAGTATCCCTTTGTGACCCATAGCGAATTAAATGCTATCCTGAACTATCGGGGAGGAAGCCTGGAGGGCTCCAAGATTTATGTTTCCCTGTTCCCCTGTAATGAGTGCGCCAAGGCCATCATTCAGGCGGGGATAAAGAAGGTCATCTACGACTGCGATAAATACGCTCATACAGCGGCAACCATGGCATCCAAGCGCATGTTCAAGTCCGCAGGCGTGGAGTTTGTGCCCTATCACAGGGCAGAGCGGAAAGTAGAGATAGAGCTGTAGATATAAAAGTAAACCCTTGGGGTAATAATACGGACTGCTTAATTAATGAAATAAGAGCCCCCGGGCAGATCACGGAAGTGATTTGCCCGGGGGTTTTTTGCATTTTTGAGGAGTTGTGCAATAAATACAAAAGGACATTGAGTATTTTGGGCAAATTCGTTGAAAAAGGGTTGCTTCGTGCACTGAATTTGACAAAGTCAAGTCTTTTCATAAACAAAAACTTTTTTAAACTGGACAAAACCTGTCCAGTTTAACTTTTATAATGGGCTTACAGCTGCAAAAAGCCAAAACTACAACTGAATAAAGAAAAAGAAAACGCCGGGCAACCATGAAAAAACCGATTGCCCCGCAAAAAGTGTCTGTGAGAGATCCCGGCGGCCCC
>JAFTZF010000024.1 GCA_017464645.1 Lachnospiraceae bacterium
AACGAAGATGACTTGTTTGATGACGAGGCTGGTGTTGAAGGTTTTTACATCTTTTAATCAATGTCGTCTTGTTTTTGTGCCCGCCAATCTGCAGGCCGTTTTAGTTCCGGGAAGTGCCGATGGCGGTCTTTCCTATAAATTTAAAAAAACCAGGCAGCTCCCGCATGGGCGCCTGCCTGGTCTCCAATTTTTCTTATTCTTTTTATTTCGCCTTTTTCTTGTCGTACTTCTCTTCGCAGTACTTGCACCGGTATACTTCCTTCTCCGGGTCGGTCAGTACAAATACATGATCCAGCTGATTCTCGATGGAAGTAATGCAGCGGGGATTCTTGCATTTGATGATATTGGTGATTTCTTGGGGTAAGGTCAGAGTCCGCTTCTCTACGATCTCTTCGTCCTTGATGATATTCACGGTGATGGTGTGGTCGATGAAGCCCAGCACGTCCAGGTCGATATAGTCCAGGGGGCACTCGATCTTCATGATGTCCTTCTTTCCCATCTTGTTGCTGCGGGCATTCTTGATGATGGCTACGGTGCAGTCCAGCTTGTCCAGATTCAGATTCTTGTAGATCTCCATGCTCTTGCCGGCCTCAATATGGTCCAATACGAAACCTTCTTCAATGCGTCCTACATTTAATACTCCCATTATACTTCCACCTCCAGCAATGTAAGGATCAGGGCCATACGCACATATACGCCGTACTGTACCTGTCTGAAATATGCGGCTCTGGGGTCAGAGTCCACTTCTACGGAAATCTCGTTTACTCTGGGCAGGGGATGTAATACCAGCATCTCGGGATTTGCCAGATCCATTTTCTTTTTATCCAGGATATAGAAATCCTTCAGGCGGATGTAATCCTCTTCGTTGAAGAAGCGCTCCTGCTGCACGCGGGTCATGTACAGAACGTCCAGTCCTCCGATCACCTCTTCCAGGCGCTCGACTTCCCTGTAGGGAATGCCTTTGGCATCCAGTACATCCTCACGAATGTAATCGGGGATCCGCAGCTCCTCCGGAGAGATACATACGAAGGAAATATTCTCATAACGGGACAGTGCATGGATCAGGGAATGTACGGTACGACCGAACTTCAGGTCTCCGCAAAGACCGATGGTCAGATTGTTCAGACGACCCTTCAGAGAACGGATGGTATTCAGGTCGGTAAGGGTCTGGCTGGGATGCTGATGGCCTCCGTCACCTGCATTGATGACCGGAATACCGGAAACACGGCTGGCTACCATGGGGGCACCCTCTTTATTATGGCGCATCGCGCAGATATCTGCAAAACAGGAAATCATACGAATCGTATCGGAAACAGTCTCACCCTTGGATGCAGAACTGGAAGCTGCACTGGAAAATCCCAGGGTCTTTCCACCCAGACGAAGCATAGCAGACTCGAAACTCAGTCTTGTACGGGTGCTCGGTTCATAGAACAGGGTTGCTAAAATCTTGCCGTCACAGGCATGTGCATACTTTGCCGGATTCAGCTCAATGTCCTTGGCCAGATCCAGAAGCTTATCCAACTCTTCCACGCTGAAATCCAGCGGGCTCATCAAATGTCTCATAGATACCTCCCATTGTGGTGCTGCGCAGGGCGCAATTTTTCAGTTTTAAACACATCTCGTACTATATTACATCAAAACTATTTCAATTTCAACAAATATATTCGCAAAATCTTTGCAAATTTCCGGGTTTTCCTGTATACTGAAAGATAAAGAAAATGGGGATTTGTTTTTCCCTCCCAGGAAAAGAAAGGAGTTTTTGAAATGGAATTTAGAGAACGCAAACGCTGGCCGTTTCTGGGCCTTCCCTTTACTTTTACCGTTTACACCATTAAAGAGGATCTGGTGACCATCGAGCAGGGCCTCTTAAACCGCCAGGAGAATGACTGCTACATGTACAAGATTCAGGACGTGACTTTGGAGACCTCTCTTCTGGAGCGCATCTTCGGCCTTGGCTCTGTCGTATGCAACACCGGTGATGTGACCCATCCCAAGCTGCTGCTCTCTCACATCAAGAATGCAAAGGCTATTAAGAACTTTATTCTGGAGCAGTCTGAGGACCAGCGTCTGAAGCGCCGCATTTTAAACACCCAGAACATCGGTGTAGTTCCCGACTGCGACCATGATCCGGATGATCTGAACGCATAAAAAGATTGCATTTGCAAAAACTGCATGCTACAATGATTTCCTGTAAGTAAGACAAATAATCGCGGCTGACAGACCGAAAGGTGTCAGGTGAGGAAAGTCCGGGCTCCATAGGGCAGGATGCCGGATAACGTCCGGTGGAGGCGACTCCAAGGCCAGTGCAACAGAAATGTACCGCCAGCATCTGCTGGTAAGGGTGGAAGGGCAGTGTAAGAGACTACCGCCCGGCTGGTAACAGCCGGGGCACATGTAAACCCCATCCGGAGCAAGACCGAACAGAGACTTAGGCCGGCCCGGCTGTCTCAGGTGGGTTGCTTGAGCCTGTTGGCAACAGCAGGCCTAGATAGATGATTATTCTCGACATAACCCGGCTTATCGTTTTGCTTACGATAAAAAGAGCTTCGTTCATACGAATCGTATGGGCGGAGCTTTTTCTTCATTGCTTTTTCCGGGCTCGGGACATATAATAAGGACAATAAAGCACACTCGGGAAAGGAGTTCTGCCATGAAAAAATCTGAGTTTTCCGCCCTGGTTCAAAAAGGGCCTGTGATATTAGACGGAGCCACCGGCTCCAACCTGCTGAAGATGGGAATGCCCCGGGGGATTCCTACCGAACTGTGGGTAGAAGAACACCCTGAGGTGATCCAGAAGCTTCAGCGCGCCTATCTGGAGGCCGGCTCCCAGATCATCTATGCCCCCACCTTTCTGGCCAACCGCATCGGTCTGAAAAGCCACGGCATTGAAGAAAACTGCCTGACAGACAAAGTCCGCTCCCTGAATCAAAAACTGGTCAGCTATACCAGAGGGGTGGTTGGAGACAAGGCCCTGGTGGCCGGCGATATCGGCGGCACCGGCAGCTTTATGGAGCCCTTTGGCCCTCTCACCTATGAACAGCTGCTGGACTGCTATACAGAACAGATTTCCGCACTGGTGGATGCCGGTGTAGATGTGCTGGTGGTAGAGACTATGATCTCCATGGAAGAGGCCATGGTGGTGCTGGATGCCGCAGCTGCTGTCTGCGATCTGCCCGTACTGGTTTCCCTTACCTGCGAAGCTGACGGCAGCCTGTTCTTCGGCGGAAATATCTTCGATGCTGCTGCCTCTCTGGCTGAAATGGGTGCGGATGCCGTAGGCTGCAACTGCTCCGTGGGCCCGGACCAGCTGGAGTCTGTGATTTCCACCATTGCATCCCGTGTCAATGTCCCTGTTATTGCCAAACCCAACGCAGGCATGCCTGTGATCACAGAAACAGGGGAAGCCGTGTACAGCATGAATGCCCCAGACTTCGGTATCTACATGAAGAAGCTTCATAAGGCCGGTGCTTCTGTTTTAGGAGGCTGCTGCGGTACCGATCCTGAATACATCCGTGCTTTAACCTCCTTTTTCTTCTAAAAATCAACACCTATTGACATATTCTTTGTTTTTTCGACACGTTTTGTTTCCATTTTGTCTATATTTGTTTGCATCTTGTTATAATGCGATTACAAAACAAAGGAGAAATGGAAATGTCTGAATTTCATATCGCTGAAAATCTAACCCGTCTGCGTACTTTTTTCGACTACAAGCAGAAATATGTGAGCGAACAGCTGCACATTTCCCGGCAGGCTTACTCCAATTATGAGAAAGGAAGGCGTCTGCCCGATCTGGAAACCACCCTTCGGCTGGCAAATTTCTATCGCATTACTTTAGAGCAGCTTCTGCTGTCTCCCGACCCTACCCGTATTTCTCACACGGAATCCGCCTGTCAAGCGGCGGGCATTTCCCCTGTGGGAAGCCTCTTCCCCATGGACGGGCCGGAAACAAAAATGCATATAAATTACAAACACCTCTCCCTGGAAGGTCAGGAAGAGGCTCGTGATTACATAGAATTTAAATTGCAACGGGAATCTGTACGCAAGACTTCCGGTGACTGATCACCAGAACCCGCCATACTGCTGCCAGTACTGAATCCCTGTGTCTACTACTGCCATTCCCATGGCAAATACGGTCAGAAAAGCCAGCAGAAACATGGCCATGCCATCATACACCCGTTTCTCCTCTTTTCCGAAGCCGGCCACAAGGATCTCCGCTCCAAGAGCGATGAAAATGACCGGCCACAGTCTGAAAATCCATACATAGGTCAGCTGAGGCACAAACATATGCACCAGGAACAGCAGTCCGAAAATCACCAGCATACTTCCAAAGGTAATGGTGCCAATTCTTCTGACCCGCACTTCTTTTTTCTCTTCCATGATCTAGTCCTCCTGCTGCTCTTCATCTTCTGCATTCTGGTACAATTCTTTTTTCTTTCCCCGAATCATCAAAACTCCGGCCCAGATGATCACTGCAGCCAGCACCATCTGCGGCAGACGATAGTTCAGGCTGGAAATCATCCACTGCACTTCCTCCAGAAACAGAAAGGCAATCTCACTCCAGATATTTTTCCAAAGAACAGAAACTCCCCATAAGATCAGGCCAACGCCGATGAGCTTGCGGTATTTCTTCAGCATACCCTGTGAAAAGAAATCAAATTTGATATCTGCCATCTGGAACAGATACTGATCCTCCAGTGCATAGAATTCCTCATCGTCCATGCTGCGCAGGTTGTGCACATGGAAAAAGCTGTAAAACCATACGATCACATCCACCAAAAGCAGCGCTGGCATATCAAAAGTGATTGCCAGGAAAATGATCAGAGCAAACACGCTCATCAGGCTCAGTCCCATTTTCATAAATCCCATATACATTTCTCCGGCTCCCGGTATAAACGAAAAGCAAAAAGTCCAAAAACGATTTTTCTTCTTTGTCATATTTCTAATCCTCCTTTTTTATCCATTCATTGGCCAGCTGCGCAATGTGCTTTGACACTGCAGCCGCCGTTTTATCCACCTTTTCCGCCAGCGTTTCCTGCTTGGTGTAAGATTCCACAGCAGCCTCTGTTGGAGGGTTCAAATCCGGCATGGAGAAGTCATTCGGCATACAAAACAGGAAATACAATGCCATGACTGCTGCCATACCGATTTTCAGGCTGTAAAAGAACAGCTGTCTTCCCCGGGAGAACTCCTGAGTCCGGATCATCAGCTGTATATCCGGCCGTCTGGATTTTTCCAGAACAGCTCGCTTCAAGTCCACGGGGGCTTTCAGCATACCACTGGCTTCTACTTCTTCAATCAGCTTCTGCAACTGTTCCTGATTCATATCCCACTCCTCCTTTCCTCCACCGCCGGTGGATCTTTCATAATCTTTCGAAGCATTCCTCTGGCCCTGTAGATCTGGGTCTGAATGGTCTTGGGGTTCTTGCCCCGTCTGGCCGCGATTTCGCCCACATCCAGCTCATAATAGTAGTGGTCCAGGGCAACCTCATCATAGGGCGGTTTCAGGCTCCTGCAGGCCTTTTTCAGGCTCTCCCGCACCTCTTCCTCCAGACAGGCGGCCTCCGGCGAGGAACAGGCCGACTCCTGCTCTGCAAAATAGGTGTCCTCTGTGGGAACACTGCGCCTGCCGGAGTGCTTCTGATAATCCAGGCATTTGTTGACGGCAATCTTACAGATCCAGGCCTTTTCATTCCTGCCATCGAACAAGGTGGATTTTTCATAGGCTGTCAAAAAAGTTTCCTGGGCCAAATCTTCTGCTGCAAAATAATCACTTGTCATCCTGTAGCAGATGGAAAAAATCAGGTTCTGATATCGGTCTATCAGATGTTCCAACTGTTCTTCCCTGCTGATAAAATCCACCTCCCCTCCGGCTTTTCTATTTTATATAACGAAACAGTCTTCTCCTTTTCTTCAACTTTTCCGTTTTTTGTTGCATACGAAATTCCTGTACAAGAACAAAGTTTCTTATAGAGCAAAAAAAGACGCATCTGAATCCGGCCAACTCCTTCTCCAAACACGTCTTATTCCCTCATCTTTATCTGTAATCTTTTTAATCCTCTTCAAACTCGATTCCAGCGGCCGAGCACTTGGCGATCCGTGCCTGGGCATATACGGGAATCCCCTGAGCCTCCAGCTTGCCTCTACCGGGCTGATAAGCCTTTTCGATCAGCACTGCCAGACCTGCTACGGTGGCATGTGCCTTGCGAATCAGTCGAACAGCTCCGGTAGCTGCCTCTCCGTTTGCCAGGAAATCGTCTATGATCAGAATATGGTCCTGGTCACTGATATAGTCCTTGGACAGAGTCAGTTCATAAGTAATGCCCTTAGTATAAGAAATCACTTCTGTCTGCCACAGATTCTGGCTCAATGTCCTGGAAGACTGCTTCTTCAGGATCACCAGCGGAAGGTTCATGTACTTGGCCGCAAATACAGACGGCGCAATACCGGAGGACTCAATGGTAAAGATCTTGGTAACCCCCTTGCCTGCAAACTGCTCCGCAATATCCTTTCCGATGGCTTCCATCAACTCTACATCCACCTGATGATTGATAAAGCTGTCTACCTTTACGATATCCTCTCCCAGCATCTTTCCTTCAGCTTTTATCTTTTGTTTTAACGCTTCCATGACCTGTCTCCCTCTCCAAAAAAAGAGACGCGCAGGGCATCTCTCTTTTTTGCTTTTTATAATTGTGCCATTTTTTCAGGTTTTTGTCAATATTTGCAGACCGGTTTTATTTGATCACAAAGATCAATTCTGCGCTTACTGCCAGCTGGCCGTCCACATAGGCTTTGGCAATGCCGGAACCGATGGGACCTTTGCGTTTACTGATCTCCACTTCCATGATCAGTACATCTCCCGGAACTACCATACGTTTGAATTTTGCATTGTTAATGCCGCCGAAAAATGCCAGCTTCCCTTTATACTCCGGAAGGCTCAAAAGAGCTACTGCTCCCACCTGAGCCAGAGCTTCAATCTGCAGCACTCCCGGCATCACGGGCTCACCTGGAAAATGGCCCGCAAAAAACGGCTCGTTGTAGGATACGCACTTGCGTCCTACCGCCCGCTTTCCCGGCTCCAGTTCATCAATCCGATCCACCAGCAAAAGGGGCTGCCGATGAGGCAATATTTCCATAATCTGTTTACTGTCCAGTGTCATAACGTCTTTTCTCCCACTCTTTTATCTGCACTTCATCTCTCTGCTGCAGGATTATTTTCCGCCCAGCAGCTGCTTGGCCTCCTGCATGATCTCATCCACGATCTCTTTGCAGCTCTGCTCCTTAGAAACCAGACCCGCAATCTGACCTGCCATGACCGTACCATGCTTTACATCGCCTTCCATAACTGCCTTGCGAAGAGCACCCAGGGTCAGGTATTCCAGTTCCTCAAAAGCGGCCCCTTCTTTTTCCAGCTTGGCATATTCCCGGGTCATCTGGTTGCGCAGGCAGCGCACGGGATGTCCATGGCTCATACCGGTCACTTCTGTATCAATATCTTTTGCTTTAATTACCCGCTCCTTGTAGCCGGGGTGCACGATGGATTCGTTTGCCACCACAAACCGGGTTCCCATCTGAACACCTTCTGCCCCCAGCATCATGGCTGCCGCAAATCCCCGGCCGTCGCCGATACCGCCTGCCGCAATGACAGGAATCTCCACTGCGTCCACCACCTGGGGAACCAGGGACATAGTAGTCAGGGAACCGATGTGCCCACCGGATTCCATACCCTCTGCTACGACTGCGTCCGCACCGCAGCGCTCCATACGCCGGGCCAATGCTACAGATGCAATCACCGGAATGACCTTAATGCCGGCTTCCTTCCATGCCGCCATATATTTCTCAGGACTGCCGGCTCCAGTGGTTACCACAGGAACCTTCTCCTCAACCACTACCTGGGCTACCTCTGCCGCATAAGGGCTCATGAGCATCACATTCACACCAAAGGGCTTGTCCGTCAGCTCCCGCACCTTGCGGATCTCTTCTCGTACCACTTCCGCCGGGGCATTGGCACCGCCAATGAGACCCAGTCCGCCTGCAGCGGATACGCCGGCCGCCAGATTATGCTCTGCCACCCAGGCCATACCTCCCTGGATAATGGGATACTCAATTTGCAACAGTTCTGTAATTCTCGTCTTCATATGTCTCGTCTCTTTCCTTTCTGCAACTATTTCTACATCTCCCGCTCGATCATCTGCCGGGTCTTCTGAATCCATCCTGCCAGCTCCTGCACCCGCTCATCGGGCATACGGCTGACCGGCGCCGAGATACTGAAGGCATAGCGGGCGGCTCCTGTATAATCACACAGGGCCGTTGCAATACAACGGATGCCCAGTTCATTTTCCTCCCTGTCCTCTGCATAACCCTTCTGCCTTACCTCTGCTACGCATTTGGAAAATTCTGCAAAATCCGTAATAGTATGAGGTGTCTTTTTTTCTATCACACTGTTGTCCCACAGCTGCTTTAACTTACTGTCAGACATGGTGGCCGCCAGCGCCTTGCCCACACCTGAGCAATACAGGGGAATCCGGCTTCCCACTCTGGAAACCAGACGAATGGAGTTCTGATAAGCTTCCACCTTGTCAATATACACAGCCTCATATCCATCCAGCTGAACCAGATGCACCGTCTCTCCTGTCTGCTCCATCAGCTGCTTCAGATACGGCCGCGTCTGTTTTAGAATATCCTGGTGTTCCAAAATCTGGGTGGATAATTCCACCAGCTTAAAGGTTAAACTATATTTCCCGGACTCTGCCTCCTGACGCACATAGCCCAGATATAATAAGGAATTTAAAATCCGGTGAACCGTACTCTTGTGAAGATTCAACTCCTTGCTGACCTCCATCAGAGCCATGGAGCCCTTCTTGGCCAGCAGTTCCAACGTCTGAAACAATCGGTCCGCCACTTGAATGGGATTTTTTTCTTCCATACATACACCTCTTCGTTCCATATTGTGAAATTTATTATAACACAAGCGGTTTTCTATTGACAAGCGGTTCGAGGATAGTATAATAAATTTGCGAGTATCATATTGTGATATATAGTTTCACATTGCGAAACTCTTGATGAGAGAAGGAGATTTCAACTTATGCATGAAGTATTAGAGAAGATTCAGAAAATCGGCATTGTTCCTGTAGTTGTTTTAAACGATGCCAAGGATGCGGCTCCATTAGCTAAGGCTCTGTGCGAGGGCGGACTTCCCTGCGCAGAAGTAACCTTCCGTACCGACGCGGCGGAAGAATCCATCCGCATCATGACCACCGAGTACCCGGATATGCTGGTAGGTGCAGGTACTGTTCTGACCATTGATCAGGTGGACCGCGCCGTAGGAGCAGGTGCCAAATTCATCGTCAGCCCGGGCCTGAATCCCAAGGTTGTAAAATATTGTGTAGACAACAACATCCCCATCACTCCCGGATGCTCCTGCCCCAGCAATGTAGAGCAGGCCATCGAGTTCGGTCTGGAGGTTGTTAAATTCTTCCCGGCAGAGGCTGCAGGCGGACTGAACATGATCAAATCCATGGCAGCTCCCTACACCAACATGAAATTCATGCCCACAGGCGGCATCAGCGCTTCCAACATGAAGAGCTATCTGGATTTCAATAAGATCATCGCCATCGGCGGCAGCTGGATGGTAAAAGGCGACCTGGTGGCAGCCGGCGACTTTGATAAGATCCGCGCCCTGACCAGAGAAGCCGTACAGACCATGCTGGGCTTTGAGCTGTGCCACGTAGGCATCAACTGCAGCAGCGATGACGAAGCAGATCAGGTAGCTGACCGCTTTGACAATGTATTCGGTTTTGCAAAGAAGGAAGGCAACAGCTCCATCTTTGCAGGCACTGCTGTTGAGGCTATGAAAACTCCCTATCTGGGAACCCACGGCCACATTGCCATCGGTACCAACTATCCCGACCGGGCTCTCAACTATCTGGAGTCCCAGGGCTGTCACTTCGACATGGACACCGCTGTTTACAAAAACGGCAAGCTGTATGCAGTTTACATGAAAGAAGAAATCGGCGGTTTTGCAGTACATCTGGTGCAGAAATAAAAAAGACATCATCTTAAAATCCACAAAAATAAAACGTGAGGAATTCCGGCTTTTGGAATTCCTCACATTTTTTATAAAATCATCTGATAAGTATCGATTCCCAGATACTTTCCAAACTTGACTCCTGCTTCAATCACTCTTCCGCAATAAGTAAAGCCAAATTCTTCGTGCAGCCTGGTGCTGGCCTCATTTCCGGCAGTGATGACGGACACCACCGTGTGCAGCTCTCCCATATCCCGGGCCGCCTGCAGTACTGCCTCTACCAATGCCCGGCCGATTCCCCGGCGCCAATAAGCCCGGTCCACATAGACGGACAGCTCTGCCGTCCCCCCATAGGCTTCCTTGATGCGATAAGGGGAAAGACTGCCATATCCCACCGCATGACCCTCTTTTTCGTATACCAAAAGTACGTATTTTCCGGTGTGCTCTTCAAACCACCGGGTCCGCTCCTCCAGGCTTTTCGGCTCCAGATCGAAGGTAGCCGTGCTGCTCAAAACTGCGTCATTATAAATATCCAGCAAATCCGGAATATCCCTATACTCCGCCTTTCGTATCATGCTTTTTCCTTCGCTTTCTTTTCTTCTATCTTTTTGGGGCACCACTCACTCAGCATGCATTTCTCACAATAAGCCTTCCTGGCAGTGCAAATAGCCCGGCCATGATAAATCAGCTGAAAATTGATGCGGATCCAGTGCTCCTTTGGAAGCACCTGCTTATCGGTGCTCTGGGCGCTGAGCATGATGGCCACCAGCAGCTGCCAGGGCTCCTGATGGAAAAATCCCTCTTTTGTCACTCCGTACACTTCATCCAGCTTGTCCAGTATCTTATTCATGCAGCAGTTCTTCCCACTCTTTCTCTTTGAATCCTACATAAATCTTCTGTTGTGTGATCAACAGGGGCCGCTTTACCAGCATGCCGTCTGTGGAAAGCAGTTCCAACTGCTCTTCCAGGCTCATGTCCGGCAGCTTGGCCGAAAGCTCCAGCTCCCGATACTTCATCCCACTGGTATTAAAAAATTTCTTTGCCGGATAGCCACTTTGCTCTACCCATGCACGCAGCTCCTCTTTGGTGGGATTCTGCTCTACAATGTGGCGGTCCTCAAAAGTGAGCCCGTGGCTCTCCAGCCACTTTTTCGCCTTCTGACAAGTGCTGCATTTGGGGTATTCTATAAATATCATCTGTGGTCCTCCTGTTTTCGGTATTCAGGCAGATCCTGCCGTTGTCCTTATGATAAGTCCTGCCGGCGTATTTGGCAAGATGCTTTCTTTTCCACCCACATAAACATAGCTTGCAGTTCCCGAAAAAACTGCGTATAATGGATAGCAGTCGTAAGGATTTATTTCAAAAGAAACGAGGGATTATTTTGAACTGGAAAGAGCTCTGGCAGCTGTACGCTGCATTTTTCCGCATCGGAGGACTGACCTTTGGCGGCGGACTGACTATGCTGCCCATGTTAAAACACGAGCTGGTAGTAAAGAAAAACTGGATCACCGAGGAACAGCTTCTGGACTGCTATGCCATCGGGCAGTGCACCCCCGGCATCATTGCAGTCAACACCGCTACCTATATAGGATATCTAAGAGAAGGCGTTATGGGAGGTATCATATCCACTCTGGGCATGGTTTCTCCGTCCCTGATCATTGTTACTGCCATTGCCACCTTTTTACAGGCCATCATGGATAATGTCTATTTCCAGCATGCCATTATGGGTATCAAAGGCGTGGTATGCGCCCTCATGCTGAACACGGTCATTACCCTGGCGAAAAAGAGCCTGGTAAATCCGGCCTGTATTGTCATCTGCATTGTGGCCTTTCTATTAACCATGTTTACACCCGTTCCCACCATCGTCATCGTTATTCTGGCGGGTATCTGCGGTGTAATTCTGGACAAGGTAGGAGGGGCAAAGAAATGACATATCTTTATTTGTTTCTGGAATTTTTCAAAATCGGCCTCTTTGCCATCGGCGGCGGCCCGGCAACCCTGCCGTTCCTGATGGATCTGACGGAAAAATATGATTGGTATACCATGACAGATCTGACCAATATGGTGGCCGTTTCCGAGAGCACTCCCGGCCCCATAGGTATCAACATGGCCACCTATGCAGGCTTTAATGCAGCCGGCATCCCGGGCGGGATCGTAGCCACCATGTCCCTGGTGCTGCCCAGTATTATCGTTATCATTATCATTGCTAAATTTATGGCCAACTTCAGCCAGAATCCTACAGTAAAGGCGGTGTTCGCCGGCGTCCGTCCTGCAGTTACCGCACTGATCGCCTCTGCAGTCCTCGGCCTGTTTCAGGTGGCCCTCATGACAGAAGACGGCCTGGCCATCAAGCCCCTGATTCTGTGCGCCGTAATCTTCGGCCTCATGCATGTAAAGAAGTTTCAGAAATGGCACCCGGCCATCTGGCTGCTGATTGCGGCAGTTGTGGGAATTATATTTAAGTTTTAATTTTACTTTCTGAATCCATATCCCCAAGCGGGTCTCATCAGAAAGTCAATTCGCCTTTTAAGAAAAATCAAGCAGGTCTCTTTAAAGTATTTGATCTACAGCCCTCTTTGCAAACTCCCTTTGGTCGAACATGCAAAACCGGGCTATATTTTAACTTTAAAGAGACCTGCTGATTTTTTTACAAAAGTCTCATATGCTTTCTGACGCATTCCCACTTTGGGATATGTCCAGAAAATTTAAATTAAGATTCAAAAATGCTGCCACCAAAACAAGTTCGGCAGACGGCCTATAGACTCACAAACAATGAATTCCCTTCATCCATTTATTTTATCCTGTAATATCATACAACACACGCTCTGCATTCTTCCAGGCGATCTTCTCTACCGCATCCTGGGAGAATCCGGCCTTGCGAAGGCCCTCAAACAGAAGCTCCATCTGGGTAGGGTCCTTTACCTCCAGCCGACTTTCAATACCGTCAAAATCCGTTCCGATAGCCGTACATTCCAGACCGCCCACATTTACCATGTGGCACACCTGGGCCACCATATCCTTCAGAAAACTGTCCCTGCTTTGGATGTCCGGACTTAGGAATCCGGAGCAGAAATTCAGGCCGGTCACACCACCCTTCTCCGCCAGCGCCCGCAGCATTTCATCCGTCAGATTGCGGGGGTGGGGAGACAACGCTCTGCAGTTGGAATGGGATGCCACAAAAGGCTTCCGGGAAACATCACACACGTCCCAGAATCCACCATCAGACAAATGGGATACATCCACCACCATTCCCAGCTCGTTCATATACTCCACTGCTTCTTTTCCAAAGGGCTTTAGTCCCTGTGCCATAATTCCTTTATCCGTGGAATTTGGAAATCCAAAGCAATTCTCATGATTCCAGGTAAGAGTGATCAGACTGACGCCCTTCTCATGGTACTTTCTCAGCTTTTCCAGACTCCCCTCCACACTGCGGCCGTCCTCCAGACTGAAAAAAGCCGCCGTCTTTCCCTGTCGTACGATCTCCCGCATCCGGCTGGCGGTCTGAGCAAACGCCAGGTCCTCAGGATATTTTTCCAATGTTCCCTGCAGGATCATCCACAGGGCATCTATGTAGGCATCATCCGGGGAAGTCTTTTCCCCCTCCCTGCCCAGCGAAACGCCATAAGTTTCCCACCAGGCTTTATTTCCCCGGGAGGGCATCCAGGCCGCAAAGAATTGGGCTCCTGCGCCCGCCTGACGCAGACGCGCCACATCTATGGAGACCTGGGGAAATACACCGATATCGCCCTTGTTTTCCTGATAAGCCAGCATCAGAGTATCACAATGCATATCCAGATACATCATTTCTGAGACTCCTCTCATCCATCTTTTCGCACTAACATGATAATCGTTACGGTAACCAGCATGAGCATGGGATAAAATACATAGGGCAAAATTGTCACGGGAGACAATCCCGTCTGCCCTGCTGCCAGCAGAATCTGGGCTCCGTAAGGAATCAGTCCCTGGGCTGCCGATGTAAAAATATCCAGAATGGATGCGGTCCGCTTGGGACTCACACCAAAGTCATCACTGATTTCTTTTGCAATGGGCCCTGCCATTACAATGGCAATGGTATTATTTGCAGTGGCCATATCCACCAGCACGGAAAGAAGGGCAATACCAAACTGGGCACCCTTCTTACCACGGATCCGGGAGTGGATCAGGTTCAGGATGCATTGGATTCCGCCGTTTTTCTTTACCAGAGACACGATACATGCCACGATGATAGAGATCACCGTAATATCGTACATGGATGTGACCCCGTCGCCCATGACCTGGAAACACTGGCTCAATGCGATCGTTCCGGTGGCTACACCCACGATCAGAGAGGCAACCGTTCCCGCAATCAGTACCACAAATACATTAATTCCAATGAGCGCTCCTATGAGAACCAGCAGATAAGGCACTACCTGCCAAATATTGTACACATAGGTCTCAGTGGCACTGTAGGTGTTTCCTCTGGTCAGCAGAATATAAAGCACCAGGGCAATCAGAGCCGCCGGCAGAACCAGCAGGAAATTTTCCTTAAACTTATCCTTCATCTCACAGCCCTGGGTGCGAACTGCCGCAATGGTGGTATCGGAAATCATGGACAGATTGTCGCCAAACATGGCACCGCTGACCACCGCGCCAATACAGATAGCCATGGAAAATCCGGTCTTCTCACTGATACCGACGGCAATGGGCGCCAACGCACCAATGGTTCCCATACTGGTTCCCATGGACACAGAAATGAAGCAGCCGATGATCATAAGCCCTGCCACCACAATGCCGGAGGGCATCAGAGAAAGTCCCAGATTGACCGTACTGTCCACGCCGCCTGCTGCTGTGACCGCTCCGGAGAATGCACCTGCAGCCAGAAAGATCAGACACATGGTAATGATGTTGTCATCTCCGATCCCCTCTGCTACAATATGCATTTTCTCCTGGAAACTATACTTTTTATTTTGTAAGAACGCTACCACCAGGGCGATCAGAAATGCCACTATGGCCGGCATACTGTAGAAATCCCGGGTTGCCAGGCCTACCCCCAAAAATAATACCAAAAATACACCTATGGGCAGAAGCGCCGCCGGGTTTCCTTTTTGTTCTTTCATCTGTCTCTCCCTCGTTTTTATACTTTACTACTTCTTTATTGACTATACGCGGACTTCAAGCAGGTGTCGCAATAGCCATCCCCATTGCCGTCCCAATGATTACAGGTAGCCGGATTCTGACCCTGGCTGACTACGATCTTTACTTTTTCATCCAGGTAATATCTTCCCGTACTCTGGCTCACTACGCGGCCCCATTCCGATGCCTTCGTATACGTATATTCTACTGTCACGTAAAGGAAGCCCTTGGCGCTCAAGGTGTCATAGGCCTCATTGAACATCATTCCCGTTACATTGGGAACACTCCTATATCCTCGTCCGCCGCTGATATACACTGTAATAATGGTATCTTTTGCACTTTCATCAATCACTGTACCGCCCGCCGGCTCTGTACGGATGACTTTTCCCTCGGCAACATGGCTGGTATATTCTGTGGCAAATTTCACATGATCCCGCCACTTTAATTCTTTGTACTGAGCCAGCAGTTTCGTGTTGGCCTCAGTTCTGGTAAGTCCCACTACATCTGCCACAACAAAGTATTTACCCTTGCTGATCACCAGGTTCACCTGGGTACCTTCTTTTACTTCTACGCCTGCGCCCACGCTCTGGGATGCCACCAGCCCCAGGGCCACCTCATTGTTGACCTTCTCTTCGATGGTGCCCTGCTTCAGGCCCGCCTGTTTTAACTTGACCTCAGCCTCCGCCTGGGTCAGTCCTGCCACGTTAGGTACGGTTACCAGTTTGATCTCCGGACCTTTGCTGACGCTGATCCACACTTCTGTGCCCTTTGCCAGCTCTTCGCCGGCTGCCGGCTCTGTGGAAATGACCTGGCCCACCTCTACGGTGTCGCTGAAATCTACCTTCACACTGGGAACCAGACCCAAGGTCTTTAATTTGCCCACAAGTTCCAGTTCCGTCAGTCCTGCCGCGTCGGGCACCACCACCAGACCGTTTCCGCTGCTGATATTTACCTTAACGGTGGTATTTGGCTCCACTTTGGTGCCTGCCTCGATCTGCTGAGCCATGATCAGGCCTTCCTCATACTCCTGAGACTCTCTGTTCTCGCCAAAAGCAATTCCAAGGCCCAGACCGTTTAATATCTCTTTTGCTTCCAGATAACTTTTACCAAGTACATCGGGAACTTCTACAGTGTTTTCTGCCTCTTCTGTGGCTTCAGTATCCACCATCGGAGTCTCTGTACCTTCAGAACCTATATTTCCAAAATCAACCGTCTTGAAGATCACAACAAAAACCGCGATGGCAAGAGCCAATGCCAGAATAGCTCCACCGATTATTATGAATTTTTCTTTTTTAGACTTCCAGCCTGTATCTTGTCCTCCATCTTCCGGAAAAATCTCTTCTTCAAAGTTTGCCTGTTCTTCTGCGCTCATACTCTTTTCAAACTCATCATTCAAAGATTTCTTCATAGATTTACCTCTCTTCCTCAGTCCCTGGATTCGATTAACATCAGAACTCCCTGGGAAAATGTAATGTGCGCTTCCCGGTCCACAATTTCATTGCTTACACCCAGGCCTGCGCTTTCTGTACTGGTAAACGTGTGATTGGTAAGAGGATACTTGAATCCCTTCAAGCTGACTTCCTCCACCGTAGTGGTCAATGGCAGCAGTGATACATATCTGCCGTACTGCTCTTCTTTCTTGATCGTAAGAGGCTCCCGGATCAGCCGCACCCGGTTTTGGGCATCTAAAAGTGCACAGGGTACTCCTGCTTTCATGGCCAATGCCATGGTCTGCACATTGCCGATGGTGTGATCCAAGCGGCTTCCCATTCCTCCCAGGATGGTGATTTCCGTGCTGCCCAATTCCAGTGCCAGTTCCACCGCTATCTGGGTGTCTGTGGAATCTTTTACCGGATCAAAGGTGCGGATTTCAATCTCTGTATTATGCTCTCGATACCAGCTGATAACTTCAGTATCTACACTATCAAAATCTCCCACAATGTGGGTGGGGAGAATCTGATGACGATACAAAAATTCCAGACCCTTGTCCACTCCGATCAGCCGGTCATAGGTATTTCTTTTTAGAAAAAAGAGGGCAAAGTCCTCTTGGATATTGCCCCCGCTTACGATTACTGTATGGATTCTCATGGATTCATAACCTTTAAAAAGTCTTTTACGTTCTGCTCCACGTCGCCTGCAAAAATGGCTGAGCCGGCTACGATCACATTGGCTCCTGCATCCAGTACGGTCTGCAGGTTGCTCAGTTTCACGCCGCCATCCACTTCGATATCGATGGAAAGTCCCCGCTCATCGATCATCTTACGCAGATCCTGAATCTTGCGAGTGCTGCTTTCAATATATTTCTGACCGCCAAAGCCCGGGTTTACAGACATGAGCAGTACCATGTCCAGGTCCTCCAGAATGTACTCCAGCTCGGTCAGCGGTGTGGCCGGATTCAGTACTACACCGGCTTTCAGGCCTTTTTCCTTAATAGCTGCCACGGTACGGTTCAGATGCTTACAGGCCTCCGCATGTACGGTAATGATATCTGCGCCGCAGGCTGCAAATTCATCAATGTAGCGGCCCGGCTCAGTGATCATCAGATGCACATCCAGAACCATATCTGTCACTTTCCGAATGGCAGAGATCAGAGGCATGCCAAAAGAGATACTGGGAACGAAATCGCCGTCCATTACATCAATGTGCAGATACTGGGCCCCTGCCCGTTCTACTCTTTTAACATCTTCCTCCAGGTGTGCGAAATCCGCAGATAAAACAGATGGTGATAATACGTTCATACTAATACTTCCTCCTTTGCTTTAATTCCTCATATAAATTCACGTAATTCTCATAGCGGCTCCGGCTGATCTTTCCTTTTGCCAGAGCTTCTTTTACCATGCAGCCCGGTTCCTTCACATGCTGACATCCCTGGAACCGGCAGCATTCCCGGTATTCTTCGAACTCCGGAAAATACTCCTGCAATTCTTCCTTTTCAAAATCCGTAATGTACAGGGAACTGAATCCTGGTGTATCACAGATATAGCCGCCCTCCACCACAAAAAGCTCGCTGTGGCGGGTGGTATGCCGGCCACGCTCAATCTTCTCGCTGATGGCTCCTGTCTCCATCTGAGTCCAGGGCTGAAGCAGATTGATCAAAGAGGATTTTCCCACACCGGAAGGCCCTGCTACTACTGTGGTCTTCCCGGCCAGATGCTTCTCTATCTCCTGAATCCCATCTTCTTCCAAAGCACTGGTGAAAAGAATCTCATAACCGCAGGGCTCGTAAATCTCCCGCAGCTTCTGAACCTCCTCCTCAGAGACCATATCCTTTTTATTAAAGCAGATCAGCGTCTGTACCTGCTGGCGCTCCATCATAATGAGAAACCGATCCAGAAGGTTTAAATTGGGCTTTGGTTTCGCTGCCGCAAAAATAACAAGTGCCTGATCGACATTAGCCACCGCAGGACGAACCAAGGCATTCCTCCTGGGAAGAATCTCCGTTAAATTGCCCAACCCGGCTTCTTCATCAAGCACTGTAATTTCCACATCATCCCCAACCAGAGGCTTGATGCTCTGGTTGCGGAAAATGCCTTTTGCTTTACATTCATATAATCCGGATCCTGCCACATGCACGTAGTAGAATCCGGCAATTCCTTTTACAATTTTTCCCTGTACCATAAAACACGTTCTTTATTACGGTGTAGTAGCAGTACCGGTGGAAAGTCCCGTCTTTCCGCAAACGTCACAGGTGCCGTCTGTATTCACATCTGTGTGGGTATCACACTCCTTAGGACCAATGCTGACAGAAATCTCAATGGTATCACCCTTGGCAGCTGTACCAATGTCCTGTGATACAACGGTTCCCTTATCGGAAAGGGTTCCATATACACCGGTAACACTTGCATAGAGACCTACTTCTCCCAGTGCTGCAATTGCTTCTGATTCTGTCTTACCGATCACATTGGGAATGGTAACACCTGTATTCTTGGAGCCCTTGCTGACGGTAACGGTCAATGTCTGATCCTGGGTCATATCGTCATCTGCAATGGAAGTAGAAATTACATAGCCCTTGGTTACTGCATCGCTGAACTCGTATTCTACGGTATAGGTAAATACACCTGCTCCCTCGAACAGCTTATCCAGCGCTGCAATGGCATTTGCCTCTGTCATTCCCGCATATTTTCCTACCTTGATCTTCAGACCCTTGCTGACAGTAAAGTCAATGAGGGTTCCTTCTTCTACTTCTTTGCCCGCTTCTGTTTTCTGTGCAGCAACATAATCCTTTGGAATGGTGTAGCTGTATTCCTGTGAAATGGTTCCCTGCTCCAGGTTTGCTTCTTCCAGTTTCTCCAAAGCACGGCTCAGCGGACGGCCTACCAGATCCGGCATCTCAACCATCTTCTTATCCGGTCCCTTACTGATAACCACCTTCACTACGCTTCCCTTTTCTACCGGAACACCTGCCTTAGGTGTAGTGGAAATAACCTTACCCTTTGCAACGGTATCACTGAATGATGTAACTACATCGGGACTCAGACCAATAGAAGTCAGATTTGCTGTTGCATTTGCTTCTGTCAGACCAACTACATCCAACACAGCTACTTTCTCGCCGCCGCTGCAGATATCTACTTTAATAGTGGTATTCTTTTCTACCTCTGTACCGGCTTCTATATCCTGATCCATAATCTGACCTTCTTCATAATCGTCAGACTCTCTTGTCTCTCCAAAGGCAATACCCAGACCCAGCTCATTCAACAGGTCTTTTGCTTCGGAATAGCTCTTACCTGTCAAATCCGGAACTTCTACAGTCTCATCCTCCAGTACATCCTCAATATTGATGTCATCCTTTGGTGTTTCATTATTTCCGTCGTTAGACTTGCCAATACCAAACAGTTTAAAGATGATCACGAAGATAATGATAACAATGATCACTGCAGCTGCAATACCGCCGATGGTCATGATCTTCTCCAGACGACGATCCATTCCTTCATCCTCATCATCCTCATCTTCGGTTTCTTCTGCATTGTTTTCGTAATCCTCGTCTTCTTCATCGTCGTCCATATCTGCATAGAGATGCTCCACGTCTAACACGCCACCTGCCAGGCCTGTACCTGCTGCGCTGTTTATCTCTCTCTTGATACGGCCCAGATCATCTTCGGTGATTGCTACTGTCTTAGCACCGCCTGCCATCACCGGTTTGATGAAGTTCACATCCGGAGTAATCAGGGACTGCTTCAGATCTGCAATCAGCTCACCAATATTTGCGTAACGGCGATCCGGACTCTTCTCTGTACATTTCATGATGATCTGCTCCAGGCTCACCGGTACATCAGAAGCATAGACTCTGGGAGAAACCATCTCTTCCTGCAGATGCTTCACCGCTACCACAACGGTAGTCTCACCGTCAAAGGGTACACGGCCGGTAACCATCTCATACAGCACGATACCCAGAGAGTAAATATCACTCTTGGAATCACTGTAGCCTCCTCTTGCCTGCTCGGGAGATGTATAGTGTACAGAACCCATAGCTGCAGAGGTATTGGTATTGGCAGAAACAGATTTGGCAATACCAAAGTCTGTTACTTTTACTTTTCCTTCTTTGGAGATCATAATATTCTGGGGCTTAATATCCCGGTGAATAATATGATTGTTATGGGCAACTTCCAGGCCGGAAGATACCTGAATAGCAATACTGGTTGCTTCCTTTACAGTCAGTCTGCCCTTTCTTTCGATGTAATTTTTCAGAGTGATGCCTTCCACCAGCTCCATAACGATGTATTTGGCATTCTGTTCATCGCCTACATCATAAACATTTACAATATTGGGATGTGCCAGAGCGGCTGCCGCCTGGGCCTCTTCTTTAAATTTACGGACAAAATTTTTGTCCTCTACGAATTCGTCCTTCAAGACCTTGATTGCTACCAGACGATTCAGCTTATGGTCTTTGCCTTTGAATACGTCAGACATACCGCCGGAACCGATTTTTTCCAGTATCTCATAACGATCCCCAAAAAACATTCCTATTCTTATCATTTTTTCACCTCATTTTTTCTTGCTCAATTACTATGACTGCAATGTTATCTTTTCCGCCGTTTTTGTTGGCTGCCAAAATCAGTTTCTGAGCCTTTTTCTTTGGCGTACTTTGTCCTTTCATGATACCTTCTATCTCTGCATCCTCCAGCATGCTGGTCAATCCATCAGAGCACAGAAGCAGGCATTCTCCTTCACCAAGCGATGTGTCGAAATAATCCGGTTCTACCCGTTCTGACACTCCGACTGCTCGTGTGATAATGTTTCTGTCCGGATGATTTCTGGCTTCCTCCCTGGAAAGCTCTCCTAAACGAACCATCTCTTCCACCAATGAGTGATCCTGGGTAACCTGCTCAATAGAATCCCCCACTTTATATAAACGGCTGTCACCTATATTTACTACATAGGCAGTTTGTTTTTCTTCATCTACTGTGGCAATGACCAGGGTCGTTCCCATGCCCGCATACTCCAGGGACTCTTCTGCCTTTTCCCGGAGCTTCTGGTTGGCATACTGCACAGCTCCTTTCAAAATCTGAAAGGGGTTGGTCTGCATACTCTTGGATACAGCCTCCCGAACCATGGTAACTGTATATTCCGAGGCCAAATCCCCAGCCTTATGGCCGCCCATACCGTCTGCCACCATAAACAGATTTGGCAGATTGCCCACCGGGCTCTCTGAGATAAAGAAGTAGTCCTGATTGATGCTGCGCACCTGACCTACATCTTTCATTCCATATGCCGTCAATTTGGTTCCCTCCCTTCCATGTAACTTTTACGAAGCTGTCCGCAGGCGCCGTCAATGTCGCGCCCCATTTCCCTTCTTATAGTAACATTTATTCCGTATTTTTCAAGTTTATTTTTAAAATTGTCGATAACTTTTTTGTCGGGTTGTGTAAATTTACGCTCTGTTACAGGGTTTACAGGTATTAAGTTTACATGACAATTTAAGGAACCAATCAGCTCTTTCAGTTGCTTTGCATCCTCCGGTGTATCGTTTACACCGCCCACCAGGCTGTATTCAAAGGTAATCCTCCGACCGGTTCTTTCAAAATAAACCCTGCATGCATCCACCACCTCTTCCAGATGGTACTTGTTGGCAATAGGCATCAGCTCCCGCCTTTTTTCCTGAGTGGCCGCGTGCAGGGACAAGGCCAGGGTGATCTGCAGATCCTCCTCTGCCAGCCGCAGCATGTTTGGCACAATGCCGCAGGTGGACACGGTGATATTCCGCTGACTGATGTGCAGGCCCTTTTCACAGCTGAGCAGCTGGATAAAACGAATGAGATTATCATAATTATCCAGAGGCTCGCCTGTTCCCATGACCACCACATTGGACACCCGCTCCCCGGACCACTGCTGAATCCGATAAATCTGCTCCAGCATCTCCGAAGGCCGCAGGGATCGCTCCAGACCTCCTATGGTGGATGCGCAGAAGCGGCAGCCCATGCGGCAGCCCGCCTGGGAAGAAATACACACGGAATTTCCATGCTTATATTTCATAAGTACACTTTCAATTACCAACCCGTCCGGCAGCCGGAACAGGAACTTGCAGGTGCCGTCGATCTGAGATGTCTGCACCTCCACCAGTTCCAGGGTGATATATTCACACCGCTGCTGCAGGGTTTCTTTGAAAGCTTTTGATAAATTTGTCATTTCCTCAAATCCGGCCGCCAGCTTTTCATGCATCCAGTTAAAGAGCTGGGCAGCCCGAAATGGCTTTTCACCAAGGCCCTTGACTTCTTCTGTCAATTCCTCTAAGGTCAGGGACTTGATATCAACTTTTGTTTCCATCATTTGTCTTTTCTCCGAAGCTTTGCAATAAAAAATCCGTCATTTCCCTGTTTGCCCGGAAGCAGCTGACACATACCGCTCTTTCGGCTCTCCTCACCCGCAAAGGCCCCCAGCACCTCCGGAAGCTCTGCAGGTTCAAAAGGATACTTCTGCAAAAACCACCGGACATTTTCCTCATTTTCCTCCGGATTAATGGTACAGGTGCTGTACACCAGGGTTCCGCCCGGCTTTACATACTGCCAGATGGTCCCCAGTATCTGCCTCTGCAGCCCTGCCAATGATACAAGGCTCTCCGGTGTTGCCCGATACTTGATGTCCGGCTTCTTACCCAGGACACCAAGACCTGAACAGGGCAGATCAGCCAGTACCACATCCGCCTGAGCCATCATGGCTTCATCCGGCCGTGTAGCATCAAACACCTTCGTGCGAATATTGGTAAGTCCGCTTCTCTCAATATTTTCTTCAATGAGCCGGACCTTGTAATCCGTCAGATCTCTGGCCTCCACCAGGCCGGTTCCATTCAGCTTTTCCGCCAGATGAGTGGCCTTTCCTCCCGGGGCTGCGCATACATCCAGGCAAAAGTCGCCTTCCTTTGGATCAGCTGCCTCTGCCACCAGCATGGAGCTGATGTCCTGAACGGAAAACAGCCCTTCCCGGAACGCAGGAATCCGCTTCAGGGAATCAAACTTGCGGATCCGCAATGCATAGGGCAATCCCTGTACTTCTGCTGTCTCAATTCCCTCTGCCTCCAGCTGCTCCTTCAGCTCCGCAGGCGCAGTGCGCCCGGTATGGATGCGGACAGTGGTGTCTGTGGCCTGAAGAAAGCCCTCCAGCATCTCCTCCGTAAGCTCCCGCCCATAGGCTGCAAGCCAGCGCTCTGTCAGCCACTGGGGCATGGAATAGCGCACAGATAAATGCTCAGCAACCCGGCTCTTAGGCGGGTACTGTACCTCTCCAAGACCCCGTACAATGCTTCGAAGTACGCCGTTTACAAAGCCGGAAAGGCTGGAAAAGCCCTTTTTCTTGGCCAGCTTTACTGCCTCATTGCACACGGCAGAATCGGGCACACTGTCCATATATTTAATCTGGTACACCGACATCCGCAAAATATTTCGGATGACCGGCTTCATCTTATTTACTTTGACTTTCGAGAACTGATTGATGATATGATCCAGCTCCAGCATCCGCTCCAGGGTTCCTTCCGTCACCCGGGTCAGAAAGGCCCGCTCCTGCTTTTCCAGATACTGATATTTGTCCAGCACATTTCGCAGGGCCACATGGCTGAATTCCTTCTGACCGGTTACCTCCAGCAGAATCCCCAGGCACAATTCTCTTACGTCTATCTTAGTCATTTCGTCTTCTTCCTCCAAAGAGCAGAACCAATTGCAGCAGGGAAAGAATGGAAGCTGCCGCTGCTGCCACATAGGTCAGAGCCGCCGAATTTAACACTTTCCTTGCTCCCTTTACTTCGTCTCCGTATAACATCCCGCCGCTCTCCAAAACTGCGATGGCCCGGTTGGATGCATTAAACTCCACCGGAAGTGTTACCAGCTGGAACAGGACTCCCAGAGAAAACAGGATGATACCTGTATTGATCAAAAACCGGGAGCTTGCAAACAGCACTCCCACTAAAATAATGGGCCAGGCTATCTGAGTACCAAAGCTTGCCACCGGAACCAGTACATTTCGGAACTTTAAGGGGCCGTAGGCCTCCTGGTCCTGAATGGCATGGCCGCACTCATGAGCCGCCACACCGATGGCCGCAATGGAATTGGATCCATAGACGCCGTTTGACAACCGCAGCACCTTGCTCCTGGGGTCGTAATGGTCTGTGAGATTTCCTTCCACACGCTCGATCCGCACCCCGTAGAGGCCGGCCTGGCGTAAGATCCGGGCCGCCGCATCTGCTCCCGTCATGCCGGACATACTGCGCACTTTACTGTATTTTGCGTAGGTGCTCTTCACTTTTCCGGAAGCCATCAGGGACAACACTGCGCCGATGATGACTAAAATATAAGTTGGATCCCAATAAAACATGTCATTTCCTCCTTCTGTCCTTCCAACATGAGCCCCTCATAAGATAAATTTCTCTAAGCTTTACAAATACTTCAGCCAAGAACGGTTCCGGCCTCCACCTGATATCCTCTCAGGAAAGCCCCCGTATCCATGCGCTTCTTGCCCTCCAGCTGAAGCTCTGTAATGGCCAGGATGTCCTGTCCGCAGGCCACATGGATGGCAGTCCTGGTGACTGCTGTCACGCTGCCCGTAGCCGCCTTTACTCCGTCAGAATCCGCCACCGGGATCACATCTGCCGACCAGACCTTTAAGGTCTTGCCGTTTAGCTTTGTATAGGCGCTGGGCCAGGGATTCAAGCCCCGCACCAGCCGCTCGATCTCTACGGCAGAGCGGGTAAAATCAATGCTTCCCATGTCCTTGGTCAGCATCTTCGCATAGGCGGTAGGACTCTCTCCCTGTTTCTGGGGAGTGATCTCGCCCTTTTCCAGCTTTTCCAGCGCTTCCACGCAGGCTTTAGCGCCCACCAGGCTTAACTTGTCAAACAGACTTCCGCCTGTCTCTTTCTCTTCTAAAACAACGGTCTTTTTCAGCAGCATATCGCCTGTATCCAGGCCTTCATCCATCTGCATGATGGTGACGCCGCTCTCCTTCTCTCCGTCAATGACCGCCCACTGAATCGGTGCAGCGCCCCGATACTTGGGCAGCAGAGATGCATGCACATTGATACAGCCGTATTTTTTCATCTGTAAAATGGACTTGGGAATCAGCTGTCCGAAGGCCACCACCACGATAGCGTCCGCCTCGGTCTCAAAAATCCGCTGCTCCGCTTCCTGGCCCTTTAATTTCACTGGCTGGTAAATGGGCAGATCGTATTTCAGAGCCACCTCTTTTACCGGTGTGGGCTGCAGCTCATGTCCCCGGCCCTTGGGCTTATCCGGCTGGGAAACCACCAGGCTGATGGTATGCCCCGCCTCTATAAGAGCCTCCAATGTTCCCACGGAAAAATCCGGGGTTCCCATAAAAATCAGTTTCATGCTTCCTCATCCTCTTCCGCTGTCACATCATAAAGTTCCCCTTCTACCTTGTCCACATACACAATACCATCCAAATGGTCCAGTTCGTGGCAGATGGCCCGGGCCAGCAGTTCGGTTCCCTCGATTTCATAGAGTTCCATATTTTCATCATAAGCCCGGGCCCGCACATAGTTGGGGCGGGTTACGATCCCGGCCTTTCCGGGCACACTCAGGCAGCCTTCGCTGCCGGTTTGGGAATCCCGGGTCTCCAGAATCTCCGGATTGATCATGATAATGGGGTTGTCATCCACATCGATAACCACAATGCGCTTCAAAATACCCACCTGAGGAGCTGCCAGCCCCACACCCATAGTCTCATACATGGTATCAAACATGTCATCGATCAGTTCCTGAATCCGGGGTGTCATCTCTGTCACTTCCCTGGACTTCTTTCTCAGAACCTCATCGCCTAATTCTCTTACCTTTCGAATTGCCATTTCTTCCTCCTAATATCCGTTCATCGGATTCTTGTCAAATTGTATATTTATATTTTCAAGACATTCTGCCTGTAAAAATCCTTCCAGCTTTTCTTTCAAAGCCTCCAACTGCTCTGTCTGCTCGCCTTTGATATAAATCACTTTGCGGTACTGATCCTGCACTTTGGAAATGGCTCCATCCGCAGGTCCGATGATCTGCAGCTGTCCCTCTGTGCTCAGTCTGTCCAGTGCCGCCCGCACTGCTGCCGCAGCAATCCCCAGTTCCTCTTCCTGCGGACCGCTTAAATAAACCGCCAAAAGCTCTCTGGCCGGAGGATATCCCATCAGACGCCGATACAAAATCTCCTGCCGATAGAACTCCTCATAATCCTGATGTGCCGCAGCCAGCACACTGTAGTGCTCCGGCTGATAAGTCTGGATGACCACTTTTCCCGGCAGATCGCCTCTGCCGGCCCGGCCCGCCGCCTGGGTCAAGAGCTGAAAGGTTCGCTCAGCCGCCCGATAGTCCGAGGCATGGAGGGACAAATCCGCTGCCAGCACTCCCACCAGGGTCACTCCCGGAAAATCATGTCCTTTTACGATCATCTGAGTGCCGATGAGCACATCCGCCTCACCATTTGCAAAGGCTTTTAAGATATTTTCATAGCCGCCCTTTCTGCGGGTGGTATCTGCATCCATACGCAGCACTCTTGCCTGGGGAAATTCCCGCTTTACTGCCTCTTCCATCTGCTGTGTGCCGGCCCGAAACGCTCCGATATAGCCCGAACCGCAGGAAGGACATTGTTTTGCAGCAGCCTCCTCATGACCGCAGTAATGACACACCATCCGCCCATTTTTGTGCAGGGTCAGGGAAACATCACAATGAGGACATTTTATCACATGACCGCAATTCCGACAAGACACAAAGCCTGCAAAGCCCCGCCTGTTCAGGAAGAGCATCATCTGCTCCCCTCTTTCCAGCCGCGCCTGCATCTGTTCCCGCAAGCACGCGCTGAACATGGACCTGTTGCCAGCCTTCAGTTCTTCCCGCAGGTCCACCACATGGACCTGGGGAAGCGGGCGCCGCTCCACTCGCTCTTTCAGTGAAAAGAACCTGTAAACACCCCGCTTAGCCGCATAGTAGGCATCCACAGAAGGTGTGGCAGAGCCCATCACCACCCGTGCGCCCCCAAGTCCGGCCCTGTAAATGGCCGTCTCTCTGGCATGATAGCGAGGCACCGTCTCACTTTTATAACTGTTTTCATGCTCCTCGTCAATGACAATGATCCCCAGATTGGAAAAAGGCGCAAACAGGGCTGAGCGCGGTCCGATCATGACCTTGATCTTCCCCTTCCGTGCCAGTTCAAACTGGTCGTGGCGCTCCCCCGGTGACAGCCGGGAATGAAGCACTGCCACCTGATTGCCAAACCGCTCTGCGAAGCGCTTCACGGTCTGATAGGTCAAGGCAATCTCCGGAATCAGTACAATAGCTTCCTTGCCCCTTTTCAGGGAATCTGCAATGAGTTCCATATAAACTTCCGTCTTGCCGCTGCCGGTGACTCCGCAGAGCAGACAGGGGCGCATATCCCCCGCTTCAAAACCGTCTAATATCTCTTCTGTAATCTTTCTTTGCTGTTCATTCAGCTCTATCTTTTTGTAAGAGATCTCTTCTCTGGGCAATGCGCTTCGGGCAACTGACCGGCTCTCGATGCGCAAAATATCCAGCTCTTCCATCTTGTGCAGCACATCTGCCGTCACTTTTGTGGCCTTCAAAAGCTCTCCATATTCCCGACAGGGCTCATCCAGCAGAGCCGCCAACACCCGAAACCGGGCCTTCATACGAGCATCCCGCTCCAGCTTTTTTAAAGTCTCCAGAGCCTCTTCCCGGGATAACAACAGGCGCACCTGGCGCTCCTGCTTTTCCTCCATCCGCTTCTTGACAGGAAGAACCGTCTTTAAAGCCTGATTCATGGTGCAGCCATAGGTCTTTCGAATCCAGGCTGCCAGAGCGATCAACTGTCCCTCGATCTGAATGGCTCTATGGGAAAGTCCCCGAATTTCCTTCAAAAGATTCTCATCAAAGTCCAGCCTGTCTGTCAGCTCCAGCACATAACCGGTGATCACACGGCTGCCGTTTCCAAAGGGAATCTCCACCTGCATGCCGGGCTCCAGAACATCCTGTAACTCCTCCGGAATCCCATAGGTAAATGTCTTATCCAGTTTTTCCAGAGAAATATCCACAATCACCTTGGCATACAGTGCCATGTTTTCACCTCATCGTTACTTCTTTAACTCTTCCAGTACTTCCCGGATCAGCACCCGCTCATCCATGGGATATTTTACCCCTTTGATCTCCTGATAATCCTCGTGGCCCTTTCCTGCCAGGACGATCACGTCCCCGGCCTGACCATGCTCGATCACATAGCGGATTGCTTCCTTTCGATCGGGAATCTCCACATAAGCTCCGCTGGTCTTGGAAATACCGGTGCGGATATCCGCAATAATGTCCAGAGGATCCTCAAACCGGGGATTGTCAGAAGTGATCACTGTCAGATCCGCCAGCCGTCCGGACACCTCGCCCATGTCAAAGCGGCGCAGCTTGGAACGGTTGCCTCCGCAGCCAAAGACACAAACCAGGCGCTTCGGATCGTATTCCTTTAAGGTGCTAAGAAGGCTCTCCAGGCTCATGGCATTGTGGGCATAGTCTATCATCAGTGTAAAATCATCAGATACCTTTATCTTCTCAATACGTCCCTTGGTCTGGGCCACCTGCAAGGCCGCGATCATATCCTCTGTGGGAATGCCAAAGTGGCGGCACACGCCAATGGATACCAGCGAATTGTATACGCTGAACTTGCCGGGCAAGTCGATCTCCACATCAAAATCCATAACACCTGCCACATGATAAGCCACGCCCAGATAGCCGGGGCGGTTGATCAGCCGCGAATTTTCAGCCCGCAAATCTGCCTCCCTGGAAAAACCATAGGTCTCCAGCTGACAGGTGTGGCCTTTCAATACTTCCTGCCAATACTCGTCATCCACATTTGCCAGACCTACCTTGCACTGACGGAACAACAGGCTCTTGCAGGCCATATAATCTTCGAAGCTGCTGTGCTCGTTGGGGCCAATGTGGTCGGGAGCCATATTGGTAAAAATGCCGATCTCGAAAGGAATGCCGGCTGTGCGGTGAAGCATCAGTCCCTGGGAGGAAACCTCCATGACAACCACCTTGCATCCAGCCTCCACCATGCGGGCAAAATACTCCTGAATAGCGTAGGACTCAGGTGTGGTATTGTCCGCCGGAATATGCTCTTCTCCGATAATAGTCTCAATGGTTCCGATCAGGCCGGTGGAAATGCCGGCGTGCTCCAGGATCGAACGAATCATAAAGGTCGTGGTGGTCTTGCCCTTGGTTCCGGTAATACCGATCACCTTCAGCTTATCAGCCGGGTAATCAAAATATGCCGCAGAGATCAGCGCCAGTGCATAGCGGGTGTTTTCCACCAGCACCACAGTCACTCCCTCGGGAGCTTTTACCGGCCGCTCCACTACAACAACTGCCGCTCCCGCTGCCGCAATTTCATCTACCACCTCATGGCTGTCAAACACAGCGCCTTTGATGCAGACAAAAATACAGTCCTTCGTAATCTTTTTTGTATTGTAAACCAGTTCGGTTACCTTTGTGTCCTCATCTCCGCTTAACACCTGATAAGTCAGATCTTTCAACAATTCTTTGGCAGTCTTCATACTTACCCCTCTTTTCCTTATCCTTCTTCTATAGTCCCTGTTTTTTCAGCAGAAACCCATAGTCCCCCTCATTATGGATATATATTGTATAGTATATCACATTTTTTTCTGATTTCCAATGTTTCTGCCGGATTTGTAAAACCTTAAATCTTTCTTCAAACTTTTTTTCGATTTTTTATGTTTCTTTTAGAATCTGTACATACTTTCAACACATTTGGACATTATACTGTATTACAGATAGTTGATTCATTCACTATCTCCCCCCTCATAAGAAGAAGAAAAACCGGCGGAGTGATCCAGCCGGTTTTTCTTTGTTCCTATGTTTATTCCAGCAGATAGCAGCCGGTATAGGAGATTCGATTCTTCCCATAATAATATTTCATCTGATTAGCCCTGCACAGCTCCGACACCAGGATCCCGTGGGACTCCACAGAAAAAATCATGTTTTCCGGGAACCTGCAAGGCTGCTCCGGATAAGTACATTCGCTGCAGAGATCACAGCACCCTGCACCCAGGGCCAGCACGTTGGGATAGGTCTTTTGCAGCTCTTTCAAAAAGCGAAGCATGCTTTCCTGATGACGCTCCTGGGCCTTTCGCATCCCCAGGCCATCCAGTTCATCCTCCAGTTCCCCCCACAGTCTGAACCAGAATTCCTTTGGTGTACCCTGCCATCCGCTCCCGGCACTCCTCCAAAGTGCCGCAGGCCGGCGGACAGGACCAGCTCTTTTCATACCTGTGGCAGCTGGCGCACATCTGCCGCACCTGGGGCTCTGCCTGCAACGCAGAGCAGTCCAGAGGCACAACTTCCGTAAAACCTGCTTTTAATCCGTTTTCCCGCAGTGCATTAAACTTCATTACATCTTTCCAATCTCATCAAACTCTCTGCAGATCTCCTCAGAGGGCGCTTCTGTTGCCAGAGATACTACCACAATAGCAATACATGCCAGGATAAATGCCGGCAGCAGCTCGTAAATATTCCACAGGCCGCCCAGCGGACGAACCAGGAATTTCCATACAAATACCATCACGCCACCGGTAACCATGCCGGCCAGTGCGCCCCATTTATTGCTGCGCTTCCAGAACAGGGCAAACAGCACTACCGGGCCAAAGGCTGCTCCGAAACCTGCCCAGGCAAAGGACACGATATAGAATACGGAGCTGTTGGGATTCCATGCCAGTACAATGCTGACAAGAGCAATACCTACAACGGTAAGGCGGGCAATTATCATAGCAGTCTTTTCACTGATTTTTAATTTCATAAAATCCTGCAGCAGGTTCTGAGATACGCTGGAGGCTGCCGCCAGCAACTGAGAGTCCGCGGTGGACATGGTACAAGCCAGAATACCGGCCATGATCAGACCTGCCATCAACGCAAAGATCACACCATGCTTGCTGAGGATCTCAGACAGCAGAATAATAATGGTCTCTGCCTCGGAGCTTGTGGTCAGCACCGGCACTTTTCCCGCTGCAGACACTGCATTTCCGATGATACCGATCAAAATTGCGACAAACATGGAAATTACAACCCAGATGCTTCCGATCCGGCGGGATAAGGTCAGTTCCTTTTCGTCGCGAATGGCCATGAAGCGAAGCAGAATGTGGGGCATACCGAAGTATCCCAGGCCCCATGCCAGAGTGGATGCAATGGTCAGGGCTCCATAAGGTGATGCGGTATTGTCCGCTGCATTGTGCATCCGGGTCATGCTCAGATATCCGCTCAGCTGCTGGGCATTGGCTGCCACATTGTCCCAGCCGCCTGCATACTGAATGCCAAAGAACACAATAACGATCAGTGCGATTGTCATAACAATACTCTGAACCAGGTCTGTATTGGATACAGCCAGGAAGCCTCCCAGAACCGTGTAGCCTACAACTACTGCTGCTCCCAGCAGCATAGCCACCTGATAGTTCATGCCAAACAAACTGGTAAACAGGGTTCCGATGGCCTTAAATCCGGATGCGGTATAAGGTACAAAGAATACAAGAATTACAATGGCTGCAATACAGGACAGAATATTCCGGTCATCTCTGTATCTGTGTGAAAAGAAATCCGGAATGGTAATGGAATCCGTCTTTATGGAATATCTGCGAAGCCGTTTGGATACGATCAGCCAGTTCAAATATGTACCAATGGCCAGACCAATGGCTGTCCATCCCGCATCTGCCACACCGGTCAGGTAAGCCACGCCGGGAAGTCCCATCAACAGCCAGCTGCTCATGTCAGATGCTTCTGCACTCATGGCAGTTACCAGGGGGCCTAACTTTCTGCCGCCCAAATAGAAATCTCCTGCAGAATCGCCTTCTGATTTTTTACTGGAATAAAATCCGATCCAGAGCATTCCGATGAGATATGCAATCATCGCGATCAAAATGCAAATCTTGTCTGTAGTCATTCAAATCTCCTCCTTGTTGAAAAACATCTGGTAAAGTATACCACAACTTTTTGTTATACGCAACGCAGAACAAAGTATAGACCTAATACTAGACGATTTATATAAAAATATTAATTTTTTCTTTATTTTACAGTGTGTTTAAGCTGTACGATTTAAATTCTTTCCTTAATCTCTTAGAAAGTTTTTTTCACAAAAGCGCTGAGGAAGGAGGGCATAGTGCGAAGCCCATACTGCTTCAGAGAATATTCCCCGCCGCACAGACACCAGTCATACATGAGGGCCCGTTCAGACAAGGCATACAGTTTTACCATCTCGCCGGCTGTCAGATCTCGGTTCAGCTCACCTTTCTCCTGACCTTCTACAATGATTTTTCGAAGGAGCCGATAATACATCCGCCGATGGTCCAAAAGACTGCGCTCTCCCGCAGCTGTCAGCTGGCTGGCCAGAAGACCGGAAAGCAGTTCAATGGAAATACTGTTCTCAATCATTCCGAACAGCTCCCCATTCAGAAACAGCAGCTTGTCCATAGCCGTCATGCCCTCAGAAAACTGCTCCTCCAGCTCTTTGTATTTATCATCAAACAGAGTGCTCAAGGTGCCAAGAAGCGCATCCTTTCCGGTAAAATAGTGATAAAAAGAACCTTTGGAGGTGCGGGAGCACTCCACAATTTCCTCTACTGTCGTATTTTCATATCCCTGCTCATAAAACAGCTTCCAGGCCGCATTTACAATTTTCGTGCGGGTATTCCGCTCTTTCTTCTGTGCCATCGGATTTCTCCTTTCGCTTTTCCAAACTATCTGCTACCAATATAACACAAAACAAAGGCTGCTGTAAAATCCGTTCTCAGAAATTTTACAGCAGCCTCTCAAGCTCTTTATTTTTACTTAGTTTTTCTTTACCAGCAGGGATTTACCTGTCATTTCTGCAGGCTGCTCCATACCCATCAGCTCAAGCAGAGTGGGAATGATGTCTGCCAGACATCCGCCCTCCCGCAGAGTGTAAGCCGGGTCTGCATTTACCAGCAGGAAGGGAACCGGATTTGTGGTGTGAGCGGTAAAGGGTGCGCCGGTCTCATAGTCTACCAGCTGCTCCGCATTTCCATGGTCTGCACAGATGAACATCTGACCATCCACTTCCTTCAGAGCCTCTACTGCACGGCCCACACACTCGTCCACAGCTTCTACTGCCTTTACAGCCGCTGCCTCGATACCGGTATGTCCTACCATGTCAGGATTTGCAAAGTTGATGATGATCACATCATATTTATCAGACTTGATCGCCTCTACCAGCTTGTCGCATACACCATAAGCGCTCATCTCCGGCTGCAGGTCGTAGGTAGCTACCTTGGGGGATTTTACCAGAATACGGTCCTCACCCTCGTTGGGCTCCTCCACACCGCCGTTGAAGAAGAAGGTTACATGTGCATATTTCTCAGTCTCAGCAATACGAGCCTGTTTCTTGCCATTGGCTGCCAGATACTCACCAAAGGTATTGTGCAGCTCTACCTTGTGGAATGCCACCAGCTTGTTGGGGATGGTGGGGTCATACTCAGTAAAGCACACATAGGTCAGCTCCAGACGCTTCTTGCGGTCAAAGCCTGCAAATTCGTCATCGCAGAATGCACGGGTGATCTCTCTTGCCCGGTCCGGACGGAAGTTGAAGAAAATCACGGAATCCTTGTCCTGAATGGTTGCCAGGGGCTGTCCGTCTTTCATCACGACTGCGGGTACTACGAACTCGTCGGTCACACCTTCTGCATAGGAGTTTGCAATGGCGCTGACACCATCTGCTGCCTCTACGCCTTCTCCGCGGGTCAGCGCTGCATAAGCTTTCTCCACACGGTCCCAGCGGTTGTCACGGTCCATAGCATAGTAGCGGCCCATAACGGTTGCCACCTGTCCCACGCCGATCTTGGCCATCTTATCAGTCAGTTCCTGTACATAATCCTTGCCGGATTCAGGCGGGGTATCCCGGCCATCCAGGAAACAGTGTACATATACTTTCTCCAAGCCGTGGCGCTTTGCCAGCTCCAAAAGTCCATAAATATGGGTATTGTGGCTGTGCACGCCTCCGTCGGACACCAGTCCGAACATATGCAGGGCTGCGCCGTTTTTCTTGGCATTCTCCACAGCAGTTACCAGAGCTTCATTTTCAAAGAAGTCTCCATCCTGGATCTCCTTGGTAATACGGGTCAACTCCTGATATACAATGCGGCCTGCGCCCATGTTCAGATGACCTACCTCAGAGTTGCCCATCTGTCCATCGGGAAGACCTACTGCCAGTCCGCTGGCATTGCCCTCTACAAAGGGATATTCAGCTATCAGGCCATCCATAACAGGAGTCTTAGCCTCTGCCACAGCATTGCCCTTGGACTCTTTATTCAGGCCGTAGCCATCCAAAATCATCAATACAGTCGGTTTCTTATTCTTCATTTTTCTCCACCTGTGAAATCGCAGATTTTACCATGGGGATTCTGCAGTTGCGGTTGCTTCCGAACTCAACGATCACATCATCCTCAGTAATATCAATAACCACGCCATAAAAGCCGCTGGTGGTCAGTACGGTGTCACCGATCTCCATAGCTGCCAGCATGGCTTCCTTCTGCTTTCTTTCCTTCTTCTGGGGACGGATGCTCATAAAGTACATCACAGCAAAAAGCACTACGATATAAACAATCATGATTCCCATGCCGCCACCTGCAGGAGTCCCCTCAGTTAAAAACAAATTCATTCTATATTCCTCCTAAATGTTGTAACTCTTACCTTTCAAAAGGCACTGCCACTATTGTACACAATCCTTTTTCCAAGAGCAAGCATTTTCCTTTATTTTATAAAAATTTAATTGTGATCTCCCTGCTCCATGCCTTCCAGCTTGGCTTTTTTGTAGGCCTTGTAGCGGCCTTCCTCGATGGCCTGACGGATCTCTGCCATCATGGTATTGTAGAAATACAGGTTGTGCAGCACGCACAAACGCATACCCAGCATTTCCTTGGCCTTTAACAGATGGCGGATATAGGACCGGCTGTAATGACGGCAGGCGGGGCACTGACAGCCCTCTTCGATGGGCCGGTCGTCCAGCTCGTATTTTGCATTGAACAGATTTAATTTACCCCGATTGGTGTATACATGTCCATGGCGGCCGTTGCGGCTGGGATATACGCAGTCGAAGAAGTCTACACCCCGGTCTACTGCCTCCAGAATGTTGGCCGGTGTGCCCACACCCATCAGATAAGTGGGCTTTTCCAGGGGCAGGTGAGGCACTACCGCCTCGATAATACGGTACATTTCCTCATGGCTCTCACCTACGGCCAGACCGCCGATGGCATAGCCGTCCAGATCCATTTCTGAAATCTGCTTGGCATGCTCTACACGAATATCCTCAAAAACAGCACCCTGATTGATGCCAAAGAGCATCTGGCGGGGATTGATGGTGTCCGGCAGGCTGTTGAGCCTCTGCATCTGTGCCTTACAGCGGGCCAGCCAGCGGGTGGTACGGGCTACGGATTTTTCCACATAATCGCGCTCTGCCACGCTGGAGGGGCACTCATCAAAGGCCATTGCAATGGTAGAGGCCAGATTGGACTGGATCTGCATGCTCTCCTCCGGGCCCATGAAAATCTTTCTTCCGTCGATGTGGGAGTTGAAATACACTCCTTCTTCTTTGATCTTCCGAAGGCCGGCCAGGGAAAACACCTGGAAGCCGCCGGAGTCGGTCAGAATCGGCTTGTCCCAGACCATAAACTTGTGCAGGCCGCCCATTTTCTTTACGATCTCATCTCCGGGGCGCACATGCAGATGGTAGGTATTGGACAGCTCCACCTGGCAGCCGATTTCCTGCAGATCCTTGGTGGAAACTGCGCCTTTGATGGCCGCAGCTGTTCCTACATTCATAAATACCGGGGTCTGGATGATGCCGTGGACCGTATGAAATTCACCCCGCTTGGCATTTCCGTCCCGTGTGATCAATTTATACATATTGATAAATTCCTTTCCATAAATTCCTCTCCGGATGCAGATTTAGTCTCTGCCCCAGATTTGCTCCAGATATTCCATCCGGGCTCCCATGCCGGAAAGCAGAGCATCCGTAAGAACCAGCGCCGCCATAGCCTCTACTACGACCACGGCTCTTGGCACAATGATGGGGTCGTGGCGTCCCTTGACCTGCACCCGGATCTCCTCTCCTGCCTTGTTGACAGTCTGCTGCTCTCTGGAAATAGAGGGTGTGGGCTTTACAGCCACCCGGAATACCAGAGGACTGCCGTCACTGATGCCTCCCAGGGTTCCGCCTGCGTGATTGGTGGCCTTTTTCACCTTTCCGTCTTCCATACAGAAGGCATCGTTATTTTCTGCGCCGGTGCTGGCCGCTGCTGCAAATCCGTCGCCTATCTCGAAGCCCTTTACAGCCCCGATGGACATCATGGCCTTGGCCAGATTGGCCTCCAGCTTCTCAAAACAGGGGTCTCCCAGGCCTGCAGGCAAATGCTCTGCCACGCACTCGATGATGCCTCCTGCGGAATCCTGCTCCTTTATACACTGCTGCAAATAGCTTTCTGCCTCTGCGGCCGCCTGGGCATCCGGCATATATAAGGCATTATTCCACATTTCCTCTTGATTAAACCGCTCCTCGCTTACGCAAACCGGTCCAATGGAACGGGTGTAAGCGAAAACTTTCATTCCCAGACTTTCCAGAATCTTCACAGCCACTGCGCCTGCTGCCACACGGCCGATGGTCTCCCGGCCGGAGGAGCGTCCGCCGCCCCGATAATCCCGGAAGCCGTATTTGACGTCAAAGGTGTAATCCGCATGGCCGGGCCGATAGTAGGATGCGATCTCACTATAGTCCGCTGACCGCTGGGAAGTATTCATGACCACCAGAGAAATGGGTGTACCCGTGGTCTTTCCTTCAAAGACGCCGGACAGAATTTCTACCTGGTCTCCCTCTTTGCGGGGCGTGCTGTATCGGGACTGTCCCGGCTTTCTGCGATTTAAATAAACCTGAATATCCTCCTCACACAGGGGAAGTCCTGCAGGGCAGCCGTCGATGACCACACCTACACCCTTGCCGTGGGATTCTCCCCAGGTAGAGATACAGAATTGCTTTCCAAAACCAGATCCTGCCATGATCCATTCCTCCCTTTCTATAACCAGTTCTTTTCTGAAAGGCTCTGGGCCAGCTCTGCCAGATCCTCCAGATACAGCCGCTCTCCCAGTCCGTAATAATCCTTCAGTTTCTTGTCCGGATCAATGATATATACATCCGGCTGATTGTATTCTATCTCAGGGCTCAACCCCTTAATTGCCAGCTCCACCGTCTGGAAATTGGCTAACGACAGGGGCAGATACGCACGTTTGGGCTGGCTCTGTCCTCTGCGGTAAGTCACGGTCAGAAGCCGCTCCGAACGGGAAATGGCCACATACTCCCGGCTGCGGGCCAGTAGCAGGCTCTCCAGCGTGCGGACGGTGGTATTGGTGCCCGCTCCCCTTCGGATCATAAAGTCCCGCATATATTTCTGATCCACATAGACAGGCGCATCATCCGGCATACAGATCAACACTGCCTGCTTTCTGAAAAAACCTTTTACATAGGGACGCAGCTCCTTTAGCACCTCATCTGCCGCATCAGTGCTCTCCTCCAGATGATAATAGCTGGGGATCAGCGGCACCTTGGGCAGCTTCTCTAAAGAAATCTCCTTTTGTCTTCCCTTGATCACGGGGACCCCCACCAGCTTCCTGTCCAAAACAAATAGAATACTGTTAAATCTCAATCTGTTTCCTCCTAAGCCCTTTCTCGGCTTTCATTTCCTGAATACAGTCCATAATAGTATAACACAAAAAGAAACTGTTGTAAAACAGAGGATTTCAACTTCTGTCCACAACAGTTTCCAACTCCTTATTCGTAGCGCAGCGCTTCGATGGGATTCATTTTCGCAGCCTTGTTGGCCGGATAATATCCAAAGAACACACCGATAAAAACAGAAAAGCTTACGGAGAATACGATTCCCGTCACAGAGGGGGAAGTCGCATATCCCATCACATTGGTGGCCACCGCCGCCAGGCCCATGCCTGCCAGAATTCCGATAAAGCCGCCAATGAGACAGATCACCACGGATTCCATGATAAACTGCAGACGGATGGAGCCATTGGTGGCTCCCAGCGCCTTGCGGGTACCGATTTCCCGGGTACGCTCCGTAATGGACACCAGCATGATATTCATAACACCGATGCCTCCTACCAGCAGGGAAATGCCTGCAATAATGGAAATAGCGATAGATATAGTGGACAGCATCTCCGTCATGCTGGAGACAACAGACTCCATGCTTGTAGCACTGGCCTCATAGCTGTCATTGTTTCGATAGTAGCGGTTGTTAATGTATGTCTCCAGCTCATCACAGAAATCACTTACCCCTACACCGGAGGCCGTCAACAGCGTTACCTGTGAAAAGCCTGTAGTCGTATGGTTTTGCTCTCTGGCAGCTTTCAAAGGCAAATATACGGTAGTGGTCACATCAGAATCCGATTCACTGGAAAAGCTCAGGGCAGACTCCTCGTACTCGTACACACCTACGATGGAATAATGGTAGTATCGGTTGTTGATCAAGATGGTGATCTCGGAACCGATGGCCTCCCAGTTGCTTCCGTCAAAGAGGCTCTCCACCACTTTATCTGTTACCATGACAACCCGTTTTCCTTCTTCCTGCTCCTTTTCGGTAGGAAGCCGGCCCGCCAGGATATTCAAATCCTCATTTTCCAGATACACCTCATTGGCACCTGTGATCTGCACATTGGCAGAGGCTGAGCCTTCCTGGGCCGTTCCGCTGCCCACACTTTCTGATGCCGAGATCCCACGAATGCTTTCTGCAAAGGTCTCCTCAATATCATCCAGCATCTCCTGGGACAGGTAATCATCCTCGCCCATAGTGCTTCGCATACCGCCCTGCATGAACCGCATGCCGCTCTCGCTGACCTCTTCCTCTGAACTCTTTCTCTGCACACCCAGGGTAATGTTGTTGGCCCCCATGGATTCCATGGAATCCGTTACGGAGCTGCTGATGGAATTTCCCACGGTCATGATGGCGATCACAGAGGCAATACCGATGATAATGCCCAGCATGGTCAGCAAAGCCCGCATTTTATTGGCCAGAAGTCCCTGAAACGCCAGGGATATATTTTCCCAAATCAGCATAGAATATCCCCCTTCCTCAGTATCTGCTGGCCTACCACCTCTCCGTCACGAAGGCTTACCATTCGCTGGGTTTCCCCCGCCAGTTCCCTGGAGTGGGTGATCAGGATAATGGTCTTTCCTTCCTCCCGGTTCAGGCGATGGAAAATATCCATGATCTTTCGGCCGGTCTTGGAGTCCAGAGCACCGGTGGGCTCATCCGCCAGGATCAGGGCCGGGTTGTTGGCCATGGCCCGGGCAATGGCTACTCTCTGTTTCTGACCGCCGGACAGCTCATCCGGCATGTGGCTCATGCGGTCCTGCATCTCCACCAGCTCCAGCAGATATTCTGCCCGCTCCCGGCGCTCCTTTCTGCTCACACCTGCGTACAGCATGGGCAGCTCCACATTTCGCAGGGCACTGGTACGGCTCACCAGATTATAGGTCTGGAACACAAAGCCGATCTTTTCGTTGCGGATACGGGACAGTTCCTTATCCCTGGCCGCTGCCACATCCACTCCATCCAGAATGTAACTGCCCTCTGTAGGCCGGTCCAGCACTCCAATAATATTCATCAGGGTGGTTTTTCCGGAGCCGGAAGCCCCTACAATGGATATAAACTCCTGCTCCTCCACCTGCAGATCAATACCATGCAGAATTTCCAGTTCATTAGGCTGCCCGATGTAAAACCGCTTTATGATCTGTTTTAATTCTATCATTGGACGTCCGTTTTCCATGTACGCACCTCCTAGAAGCCACCCCGGCCGCTACCGGAGCCACCGCTGGGTCTGCTGCCACCGCCGCTGGGCATGCTGCCGCCACTTGGCATATCACCGCCGGAAGGCATACTGCCGCCGGAGAATCCGCCTCCGCCCATATTTCCCATGGGGAACATGCTGCTTTCTTCTTCACTTCCGCGAACTGCGCTGTCTGTTACCATGGCAGTTCCATAGTATACCTGCATTCCTTCAGAAAGACCCTCGCCACTGATTTCAACATAGTAGTCTCCTTCCATACCCACGGTCACTGCCACTTCCTTGCGCTCTCCGTTCTCCTGCACATAGATCACGCTCTGACCCTGGCGATTGGTCTGCACGCAATCAGCCGGAACCGTCAGTACATCCTCTGCCGCCTGCAGCACAACGCTGGCCTGGGCGCTCATACCGATGCGCAGATTCTCATTGGGCTCTGTCAGAGAGATTTCGATGGAATAGCTGGAGCTTCCGGAGCTGCCAAAGCCTGCCGTCTCTCCCGGAGTAGGTGCCACATAGGTCAGGGTAGCCGGCAGCTCCTCATCGCTTACGGATTCAATCTTCACAGCTGCCTCCATGCCTTTTTTCAGACTGCCAATGTCATATTCATCCACAGATGCATTTACAATAAAGTTCTGGTAATCCGCAATGACAAAAATGGTTCCGCCATTGTAAATCTCACCCTCTGCCACAGACAGGGAAATGATCATTCCATCCATAGGCGCTGTCAGATAACAATCCTCCAGCTGCTGCTCATAGGACTCAATTTTCTGAGTAGATTCATCCTTGGAATACTGACGCTCCAAATCTGCATTCGCCAGACTTTCGGTGGCACTTTCCAGGGTGGACTCCGCTTTTTCCTCGGCTGCCTCACGCTCTTCTACGATTTTTTCATAGGCAGAAGCCGCTTCACTTTCTGCTGTCTGCGCCTTCTGCAAAGCTGCTGCAGCTGCCTCTTTTTCTTCTGCAGCGGCATTGTCATATGCCTCCTGGGCCTGGTTCAGTGCTTCAATAGCTGCCTGCCAGGCTACCTTTGCATTTTCCTGAGTCAGAGAATAAGCCACTGTGACATCTTCATAATTTTTTACTGCCGCTTCGTAGGTATCTACGATTTTCTGATACTCTTTCTCTGACTTGTAATCAGAAAGGATCTTATCATTTTTTGCATCTGTCAGGCTTGCTTCAATATCTTCTGAATCAAATTCGCAAATGACCTGACCCACAGTTACAATATCGCCCACTTCCACGTGTACCTTGGTAACTTCCGCCTTCTCCACACTGGCAGAGATATTCCGGCTGTCCGCACTGGCCACTGTTCCTGACAGGCTGATGGAATCCATCAATGTCTGGCGCTGAATTGTGGTGGTCTCTATCATCTGCGCGCTTTGCATCATGTTTTCCATCCGGTTCTTTCTCTGATAGAAAGAAAGTCCCACTCCTGCCGCAATCACGACCACAATCAGCAGACAAACCAGTTTTTTATGGCGTTTCATCCATCTCCAGAACCGTGCCGGTACAGATTTCTTCTTTGTGCTCTGCTCCGAAACCCCGGCGCCGGGGGCTTCTTTTGTGTTTTTCTTTTCAAATAGTTTCACAATGTTTCCTCCTTGAAAATTCCTGAATTTTTCCTGAAATTCCTTATTTTGTATTCTACAGGGAAAATGTGTTGGAACCTTGTGGAAACTGTGTTCTTTCTGTGAACAGCCAGAAGAGGATGCTCCTTTGAACACCCTCTCCGTATTCTCTCCCCGCCCTTACTCGTCTTGCTGGGCAATAGGTGTAATAATGATATTTTCTCCGGGAAGTCCGGTCTTGCGCTTCACAATATCCTCGATCTGCGCTCTTCCGGCGTCATCCACATTTGACATATTTACCACCACGTCCACCATATCGTCTGTGATGCTGACCACCACATCTTCAAAGCCTTTGGCCTCCAGTAATGTCTCTGCTGCCACTTCCCGCTCTGCAATATCGGTCATGGCTATCATGCTGTCAATGGCCTCCTGCTTCTGGGCCTCGGAAATATTGGTGTTGTTGATGACTTCCATCAAAATCTCCTTGTTTTTGGCCCGCAGCTGCTCTCTGGAAACCTTCGCGTCTGAGGCAAAGCCTATACTGGCTACGGTACTGGTAAGAACCGCCTCTCCCGGCACTTCTCCTTCTGTCACTTCCGCAGTTTCCAGCGCCTCCAGATCCTCCAGGTCTGCATCCAGGCTTTCAATATCGCCTTCCTCAAAAGCCAGCTCCTCCAGACCGGTCTGGGCATACTGGTCCTCTGACGAAATATCAGATGCCAGCTGCTCTGCGTCTGTCACGGTTTCTGCAGTGGTCAGATCCAGTTTGCTCCCTGAGTAGTTTAAGTACCCTGCAACAGCAATCATAATAGCCAGCGCAGTAATAATGATTTGATTCTTTTTTACAATGTGCTTCACTTGGAACCCTCCATTTTCATTATTTTAATTTTATGAGCAGACAAGGGAAATAATGCCTGCACAGCCTCTAAAACATTCTCGGCCACCTGAGGGTCCCCTCCCCCTTGGGCTATGACCAGCACTCCCTCTGCCTGAGGCTGGATCTCCTTTATCACATAGGCGTTTTGCTGCCATCCTCCGCTTCCAGGTAAACTGTGGTTTCTTCCGTGCTTGCCTCTTTGGTGATCCGCTGCCCGCCGCTGCTGTCCGTTTCCTCCACTGTCTGGCTGGTGCCAGGAGCATCCTTTTCCACCACCTTTTCCGAAGAGCTCTTCCAGGTAATGAGTACCTGTACCTTTCCTACGCCTTCCACCGTGGAAAGAGCTGCCGCCAGCCGTTCCTCCATTTCCCGGGTATAGGCATCCGTGGACAGGGACTTATCCCCATTTTCCGCCTCTGCAGCGCCGAAAAAGCTGTCATTTTCGTCCTGGAACCCATCTCCCTGGACTTCTTCTCCCGTTCCGCCTTCTGAGGCTTCCCGGCTCGTTTTGTCCTTCTCCTCCACCGGCCAGGCAATTACAATGAGCAGCACGCCCAGCAGCAGTCCGATCAGCAGCTGATCCTTTTTCAGCCCCTTCCCCTCTTTTTTAGTCGATATGGATTTCCACAGGCTCCACCAGCTGCCCCGGGACTTCTTCTCCTGAACCTTCTCCTCCCCGCTCTTCGCCGGTTCCATCTTCTGCTGCTCCATGCTCTGCCTCTCCTTTCTCCCGGGCTTCCTGCAGCACTTCCCGGGTATAGATTTCCAGATTCTTTTCCAGCCTTTCCTGCTCCTTCAAAAACTCCTCCAGCTCCTGGTCATAGGTAGCGTGCAGGTAAGTGTCCGTCAGTTCCTGCTCCCACCCTGCCAGGCGAAGAATGGGGCCTGCAATGACCAGGATAAAAACCAGGCCCATGAAAAACTGCACATATTTTTTCTGATCCCCTGCCGGCAGCACATGCAGGACCACCATCATCAGCAGAGAATAAAAGGCTATGTTCTCCACCCATGCATAGATTTCTTCCATGATCAATCCCCTTTTCCTGCCTTTTTCTCAGACCCGGATCCCTGTGGACACTGTTACTATCGCAATGCTCAGCATGAACAGGGCCGCCACGGTAAATACCATGCGAAACAACAGCTTTCCTGCATCGGAAATACCTGCAATGCAGCCCACCATCCGTTTGTCCGATACCGGCTGCACCAAAGCCGCCAGCAGCTGCAGCAGCAAGACCCAGAGCCCCAACTGTACCAAGGGTATCAGGCAAATGGACAACAGTACCAGAAGGCCTGCTACCCCGATTCCGTTTTTAATGAGAATTCCCGAGCCCAGCAACACATCTGTCACAGAACCCGCCAGATTTCCCACGCCGGGGATGGCCTCTGCGGCCCGGCTGAAAGCCGTGCTTTTAAAGGAGTCCACTGCCGGAGAGATCATTCCCTGTATCATATGAAAACCGGCCACCACTGCCAGAACGGTTTTCAGCACCCAGCCGATGCCTTTTTTAATCCCATCCGACAGCTGGGACAGATATTCCTCCTTGGTCAGATGATTGACAAAGATCAGTATCACGTAGCCATCCAGCAGGGGCAGCAAAAGGAACTCCACCAGCCAGCGGATCACATCAACCAGCCCCAGCATGAACGGATAAAAAACTCCCGCCGTTACTGCGCTGCTTGCCATGGTCACCGACAGGAAATAAGCCGGTATCAGCGCCCGCATGAATTCTTCCATCCCATCCAGAACCTCCCGTGTTACCTCTGAGGATTGCTGGAACCCCCGCAGCAAAACCAAAAACAATAGAATATATGTAATCTCAAAGCTGACCTCGGCAATCTGCTGGTTTTTGAAAATGCCGGAGAAATTGGCCAGAAAAGCTGCACAGACGGCCAGGGCCAGAACCGAGCGAAAGGTGCTCTTCTGGGCGTTCCACTGGGCCTTCAGCTGGTCCAGTATTTTGCTCCCCCAGGCAGAAAAGGAAAACAGTGAATCTCCCTCCACAGCCTGTACCACGGTATCCTCAAAATTCAGCTCTGTCTCCAGCACTTCTTCCAGAGCCTGCTGAATCCCCTCCAGGTCCAATTCCTCCAAAAGGTGGCTGTCCACTTCCTGCTCAGCCTTTACTTCCTGTCCGGCCAGCACCTCTTGCTCAGCCAGCACCTCTTGTCCGCCCAGCAGCCACAGAAGTCCTGCCAACAGCATCCATTGATAGACTTTCTTTCCCCTCATGTCTCAGCCACCCAAAAATCCATGAACTGTCTCCAGCAAAGCCGTCAGGACCGGCATACTCACCGCCAGAATGGACAGCTTGCTGAAAATACCGATTTGCCCGGCCAGCGTGCTATAACCTGCATCCTTGCAAATATCCGCTGAAAATTCCGCCACATAGGTGATACCGATAATTTTTATCAGCGCTTCCATATAGGCCCCGTGAACAGAGAGATATCCCTGAATGGTGCGGATTCCCTCCAACACCACGGAAAGCTTATCCACCGCCATCAGCAAAATAAAAAGACTTGTGGCAATCCCCAGATAAACAGCCATTTCCGGCTTTACAGAGCGGATCTGCAGTGCCAGCAGAACACCTACAATCCCAATAAGCGCCGCATGAATCATACCCGGCCTCCTTTCAAAGGGTAAACAGCTGCTGTATGGTGTCAAACAGCTCATTGACATAGGGCAGGATCCAAAACAGTACCAGAAGCAGTCCCGCCAGACTGGTCAAAAATGCCTGTTCCTCCCGGCCGCTGTGCTTCAGCACCTGATTCAGTACGGATACCAGAATGCCCACCGCAGCAATTTTCAATATGAGATTAATGCTCATAAGTCCCTCCTTTAAACCAGAAGAATCACCAGAAAGATCCCGCCTGCAATCCCCAGGCTCTGATAAAGCTTCTGTTTCGTCTGCAATTCTTCCTGGGCCCGGGCAATGTCTCCCTCCAGCTGCTCCAGGTACAGCTCTATGGTAGACATCTGCATTTCCAGGTCCAGATAGCCCAGCCCTTCTCCCAACTGCTGAAATCGCTGCTTTTCATCCCTGCGAAGAGTGCTTTGCTTCAGGCTTTCCCGGATTTCCTTTTCCCACAATTCCTTCAGGCTGCGCCCCTCTCCCGAGACCAGGCCCTGGGCCAGATTTGCAAAAAATTCCGAAAAGGGCGAGGCCATACGTCCCGCCAAAGCACCGAACGCCTCGGGCAAAGGCGCCTTGGCATGTTTGATTTCTCCCCGCAGCATATAAACGGCCTGCTTCAGCAGGCGCAGTTCCATACAATGACGCTTCAGATCCATGGAGCCTGCCACGCCCAGTCCGGCGCTGCAGGCAAGGACCAGAAGACTTCCCAATAGCTTTAACATATCCTTCCTCCTCTGCCCGCTCCATACAGAACCTGTCCTTTTTCATCCAGAATCTGTCGTATCTGCCCTATCCTCTCCTGATTCTGCAAAATGATGTATCGTTCAAACACCCGGTCCTGCACCAGTTGTTTTAACAGAGGCTTCCTTTGCATGTCCTCCATGGAGCTGCCATGGACGGTAGCCAGCAGTCTGCAGCCGCAGTGAAGCACTGCTTCGATGGAATGAATTTCCTCCAGTCCCCCGATTTCATCCACAGCCACCACTTGAGGCGACATGGAACGGATCAGCATCATCATGCCTTCCGCCTTTGGACAGCAGTCCAGCACATCTGTGCGAATCCCCACATCATTTCCGGGAATTCCCTGATAACAGCCGGCAATTTCGGAACGCTCATCCACGACTCCTACCGTATGCCCGGGATGCCCCCGGGAGCCGTCTGAAATCTGCCGTATCAAATCCCTCAGAAGGGTAGTCTTGCCGCATCTGGGCGGCGAAACAATTAAGGTATGGCAGAGCTGTCCATCCTCCCTGTATAAGAAAGGCAGTGCCGAATCTCCGCAGCCCTTTATCTGATGGGACAGGCGTACATTGAGAAAAGAGATATTTTTCATATTGCGGACCTTGTCCCCTTCCAATACGGTTTTCCCTGCCACGCCTATCCGGTGTCCACCCTGAATGGTCAGGAATCCCTGCCGCAGCTCCTCCTCATAAGCATACAGGGAATACCTCCCCACTGCTTCCAGGGTCTCCCGGATTTCCCGGGGCTCCACAATATATGCATCTGTTACACCAGTCATTTCTTTCACAGCGGCCAGGCCTCTCTCCCGGCTTACAAACCACTCCTGCCCCTCATACTGAAGCAGCAGCGGACCGAAGGCCCGCAGCCGGATCTCCTGCAGCTTTCCAAAATCCATTTCTCCCAAAAGCTTCCGCAGGGAAAGGGGAAACAGCTTTAAAATCTCGTCCATCTCTTTCATGTCCTCACCTCTTAAGGCAGTATATGTGGACAGGTTGGATTTTAGACGAAAAAAGCCATCTCGGTTTTTCAACCGAAATGGCTTTCAATTCTTGGATTATTTTAGTTCTTATTCTTCTACATCCTTCATGCTGAAGCTGATTCTGCCCATCTTGTCCTTGCCCAGGCATACTACCTTCACCACGTCGCCCAGAGTCAGCACATCCTCTACGCGGTTGATGCGGTTCTTAGCGATCTTGGAGATGTGAACCATGCCCTCTTTGCCGGGTGCAAACTCCAGGAATGCACCAAATTCTTTGATGCTTACTACCTTGCCGGTAAATACCTGGCCCTCTTCGAACTCGGTTACGATGATCTCGATGAGGCTCTTGGCTTTGTCCATCATAGCCTGATCAGTACCGCAGATAGATACTGCGCCATCGTCTGTGATGTCAATCTTCACGCCGGTCTGCTCGATGATGGCATTGATGGTCTTACCTCTCTGACCAACCACATCACCGATCTTCTGGGGATCGATCTGCATCTGGATGATCTTGGGAGCGTACTCGCCAACCTGTGCACGAGGCTCAGCAATGGCCGGCTTCATGCAGGTATCCATGATGAACAATCTTGCTTCACGGCATCTTGCGATAGCGCCCTCTACGATGGGACGGGTCAGACCGTGGATCTTGATATCCATCTGGATCGCAGTGATACCTTCGGTAGTACCGGTTACCTTAAAGTCCATGTCGCCGAAGAAGTCTTCCAGACCCTGGATATCGGTCAGCAACACAAAATCATCGTCGGTGTCACCTGTTACCAGACCACAGGAAATACCTGCTACCATCTTCTTGATAGGCACGCCTGCTGCCATCAGAGACATACAGGAAGCACAGGTGGATGCCATAGAAGTAGAACCATTGGACTCAAAGGTCTCGGATACGGTACGGATCGCATAGGGGAATTCTTCCTCACTGGGCAGTACCGGAATCAGAGCTCTCTCAGCCAGAGCACCATGTCCGATCTCACGACGTACCGGTCCGAGGCTGGGTTTGGTCTCGCCTACTGAGTAGCTGTGGAAATTGTAGTGGTGCATATAGCGCTTGCTGGTCTCGTTCTCATCCAGACCATCCAGTCTCTGTGACTCAGACAGAGGAGCCAGAGTACAGATATTGCAGATCTGAGTCTGTCCACGGGTAAACATAGCGGAACCATGTACTCTGGGGATCAGGTCTACTTCTGCTGCCAGAGGGCGGATCTGAGTCATGGCACGGCCGTCGGGACGCTTCTGATCCTTCAGGATCATCTTACGAACGGTCTTCTTCTGGTACTGGTAAATAGCCTCACCCAGTACAGAGAGCCACTCTTCCTTCTCAGCAAAGGCCTCTTCCAGCTTTGCAGTGATCTGACGGATATTCTCCTCGCGGATCTGCTTCTCATCCGTAAATACAGCCTCTTCCATCTCTGCAGGCGGAACGATCTCCTTGATAGCCGCAAACAGCTCCTCGGGAATCGCACAGCTGGTGTACTCGTGCTTTGCCTTTCCACACTCTGCTACAATGGTGTCGATGAATGCGATGATCTCCTGGTTTACTTCGTGAGCCTTGTAGATAGCCTCGATCATCTTTGCTTCCGGAATCTCATTTGCTCCGGCTTCGATCATGATCACCTTCTCACGGGTAGAAGCTACGGTCAGCTTCAGGTCAGATACTTTCATCTCTGCCTGGCCCGGGTTTATGATAAGCTCGCCATCGATCATACCGATCTGTGTGGTCGCACAGGGGCCTGCAAAGGGAATATCAGAAATAGCGGTTGCAATGGCAGAACCCAGCATAGCAGTCAGTTCAGGGCTGCAGATGGGGTCTACAGAAAGAACCAGGTTGTTCAGGGTTACATCATTGCGGTAATCCTTGGGGAACAACGGCCGCATGGGGCGGTCGATAACACGGGAGGTCAGAATCGCATTCTCAGATGCTTTTCCCTCACGTTTGTTGAAACCTCCGGGAATCTTTCCTACGGAATACAGTTTCTCCTCGTACTCAACGCTCAGAGGGAAGAAATCGATTCCTTCACGGGGTTTGTCAGATGCTGTAGCTGTGGACAATACGGTGGTATCGCCGTAGTGCATAAGAGCTGCACCATTTGCCTGCTTTGCCACTCTGTTTACGTCAACAGTCAGTGTTCTGCCGGCCAGTTCCATTGAAAAACTCTTGTACATATTTTTCTCCTTTTTTGTTTTTCGCAGGAGTCCGAAACTACTGAACTACCCATGGCTCTGGGCGGCCCTCCATGCATACTTCAGTGGTCTCGGGGGTGCTCCTGCGGCTTGACTTGTTTCAACGTAACACAGGGCGGAAGAAGTCCTCCGCCCTGTATGTCGTTTCTTATTTTCTGATACCTAATCTCTCAATCAGAGAACGATATCTCTCGATATCAATCTTCTTCAGGTATGCCAGCAGACCACGTCTCTGACCAACCATCTTCAGCAGACCGCGTCTGGAATGATGATCCTTCGGGTTTTCTTTCAGATGCTCAGTAAGCTCCTGGATACGTGCTGTCAGGATTGCAACCTGAACTTCCGGTGAACCGGTATCGCCCGGCTTTAAGCCGTACTCAGCGATGATAGCTGTCTTCTTCTCTTTTGAAATCATGGTGATTTCCTCCTTTTCTTTTTTTATCCACCAGATATTAAGTAACGGTCGGAGAGTCCAATTACCGAATATCGGCAAACTCATGCCTAAATACTATACCATATGAAATCCGGGCTGTCAACGAGTTTTTCCAGAAGTTGCATCCGAAAATTTTATTTCGTCAGCATCATACGGTCGTTGGCAAATTCACCGCCGCTGGCCTGCTCAAATTTTGCCAGCAGATCGGATACCCGGAGATTTTTCTTCTCTTCTCCTGCCACATCATAGATAATATGTCCCTCGTACATCATGATCAAACGATTGCCGTGGACGATGGCATCTTTCATGTTGTGAGTGATCATCAAAGTGGTCAGGTTATCCTGGCCTACGATACGGTCTGTGGCATCCAGCACCTTGGCTGCAGTCTTGGGATCCAGAGCCGCTGTGTGCTCATCCAGAAGCAGCAGTTTGGGCTTTTTCAGGGTCGCCATCAAAAGAGTCAGTGCCTGTCGCTGTCCGCCGGACAAAAGACCTACCTTGCTGGTCATGCGGTCCTCCAGACCCAGATCCAGCACCTTTAATTTCTCACGATACATCTCCCGCTCGTCCTTGGTAATGCCTGCACCCAGGAAGCGCTTCTTACCTCTGCGCAGCGCCAGCGCCAGATTTTCTTCAATCTGCATATTGGCAGCTGTTCCTGTCATGGGATCCTGGAACACACGGCCCAGATAAGCCGCACGCTTGTGTTCTGCCAATTTGGTCACATCCACATTGTCAATATAAATCTTTCCTTCATCTACCGGCCACACACCAGCCACTGCATTGAGCATGGTGGACTTACCTGCGCCGTTTCCGCCGATAACGGTTACAAAATCGCCTTCCTTTAATTCCAAAGACAGGCCCTTTAAAGCGGTCTTTTCGTTTACGGTGCCTGCATTAAAGGTTTTCCAGATTCCGTCAATTTTAAGCATGACTCGCACCTCCCCGTTTTACAGGTTTTGCAAAATATCTTCCCTTCAAGTGAGGAACTGCCAGGAATATACCTACTACCAGTGCAGAGATCAGCTTCATGTCGTTGGCATTCATACCTGCTGCGATTACTACCTGGTATACGATCCAGTAAATGATGGCTCCCAATACCACAGTAAACAGCTTAAAGCCAAAATTCTTGGAAAGCTTTCCAAAGATCACTTCGCCGATAATGACTGCAGCCAGACCGATAACGATGGCGCCGCGGCCAGCATTTACATCTGCAAAGCCCTGATACTGTGCATAAAGAGCACTGGAAAGAGCCACGATACCGTTAGCAAGCATAAGACCTACCACCTTGGTAATATTGGTATTGATACCCTGGGCTCTGGACATCTGCTCATTATCACCGGTGGAACGGATGGAACTGCCCAGCTCTGTTCCAAAGAACCAGTAGAGCAGCGCAATAATAACCAGTACAAACATTACTACTACAAAAATCGTATTTTTATAAAACGCAACATCTCTTACCCAACGGAGAGATACCAGCTGATCATACTTTCCAAACGCCAGTGCCTGGTTGGACTTACCACCCAAAATACGTAAATTTATGGAATACAGTCCCAGCTGTGTCAGAATACCTGCCAGAATCGCAGGAATTCCCATGACCGTGTGGAACAATCCGGTCACCAGTCCCGCCAGCATACCTACGATAAATGACACCAGAAGAGCCTCTGCCACGGAGTGGCCGCTCATCATCATCATGACACAGACTGCGCCGCCTGTTGCCATGGTTCCGTCTACCGTCAGATCGGATAAATCCAGCACCTTATAGGTAATATAGAGGCCTACAGCCATAATGCCCCAGATCAGGCCCTGGGCACAGGCACCCGGCATGGCATTCAAGAACTTCATAATATCCACAATCGAATCCTCCTACTATGTAATTGTAAGCTTCTCAAAAAAAGCATATAGACTATTTAATTATATCAGAAAGCGGCAAAAAAGGGAAGTCCTTTTTTGCCGCTTCATCATTTCTTTTATACCAGGATTTATTTCGAAATTATTCGATCACTACATAATCATCCGGAACAGTGATTCCCAGAGATTCACACAGCTGTGCATTGTACTTCTTGGTGAACTGGGGAGCGTACTCGATAGGCATCTCAGAGATATCAGCTTCGCCAGTCAGGATCTTGGCTGCCATCTTACCGGTAGCAACGCCCAGGTCATAGTAGCTGATGGACAGAGTTGCGATACCGCATCCTGCACAGATACCCTCTTCGCCTGCGATCACAGGAATGCCTGCCGGCTCACAGATGTTGTTGATGATCTCAGTGTTGGATGCAACCTGGTTGTCAGTAGGTACATAGATCACATCGCACTCTTCTGCTGCAGTGGTACAAACAGCCGCAATATCATTGGAGTCTGCGAAGGAATACTGCTTGCAGGTCAGTCCTGCTTCTTCCAGGTAAGCCTGAACCGTATCTACCTGATACTGAGAGTTTGCTTCTGCGGAACAATACAGCAGACCAACGGTCTGTGCATCCGGACACAATGCTGTCAACATAGCTGCCTGCTGATCCAGGGGAGCCAGGTCAGAAGTACCGGAAATATTTCCGCCTACAGTTCCGTCAAAATCCTCGATATCCAGAGCTACGCCGTACTCAGTAACAGATGTTCCCAGAATCGGAATATCTGCGGTACCGGCTGCCGCTGCCTGCAGAGCAGGAGTCGCATTTGCCAGAATAAGATCTACTTCATCAGAAACGAACTGGTTCACGATGGTGGAACAGGTTGCAGAATCACCGGAAGCATTCTGCTCTTCGAAGACAACATTCTCTTCTCCCAGAGCTTCTACCAGAGCATCCTTAAATCCCTGGGTGGCTGCATCCAGCGCATCATGCTGTACCAACTGGCAGATACCTACGGTATATGCTGTTTCTTCTGTTCCGGCATTCGCCTCTTCTTCCTTGTTGCCACAAGCTGCCATGGACAGTACCATGGTCATAGCCAATAACATAGCCAATAACTTTTTCATTTTATAAATCCTCCCTAAAACAATTTCTTGACGCTTTTCCACTATGGCGCGTTGAAGCGTCACATCGTTTTAGTAAGTGTATACCTATTTTCGGAATTTGTCAACACTTCCCGCAATTTTTTTAGTTTCCGCCGAAAATCTGGGCAATCGGTGAATCAGAAGGAAGGATCAAAGTCTTTTCATTGCTTCCCTTAAGACTTTCCTTAGCTGCGTCCAGGCTGCGCACAAAGGCGTAAAACTCACTGCGGCTGGAATCGGAATATGCATCAGACAAAATCCGCATGTATTCTGCTTCACCCTCAGCAATCAGCTGCTCCGCCTGGGCATTTGCCTCAGACAGCATGATGGAAACCTCTTTGTCCGTAGTATTCTGAATCATCTGCGCCTGGGACTCACCTTCTGCGGTATACTGAGCCGCAATATTTTCACGCTCGGAGATCATACGGCTGTAAACCGCCTGTTTATTATCATCGGGCAGGTCCAGCTTCTTCACTTCCACTGTAAGGATCTCAATTCCATACTGGATCTCCACATCCGCGATCTGCTCCATGATCTCTTCTGTCAGAGATTTGATCTCAATAACCTCTTCTGTCTCTTCCAGAATCAGATCGTTGGACTCCACTTCTTCCTCTGTAGTGCTGACAGTAACCGTCATCTTGCCATCACGGCTCTTGATCACCTCGTCCTGGGTCATGCTGGACACAGTGTTCTTGGTGGCATTGTATACGATCGCATTGATTCTGTTTTCTGCATTTGATACAGAGCCGCTTAAGGTCTGAGTAAATTTCAGCGGGTCTGTCACCTGCCACAACACATAGCTGTCTACGATCATGGATTTCTTGTCCGATGTAATTACGTCAGAAGCCGGTAAATCATACATCAGAATCTGCTTGGGCAGAGTGTCCACAGACTGTACAAAAGGAATCTTAAAGGAAAGTCCCGCCTCTGTAACTACCCGCTGTACCTTACCGAACTGACGGATCAATTTGTATTCATTCTCCTGGCAAATAATGATGCTGCTGCCCAAAACGATCAGCACTGCCACCAGAAGAACATATTTCACAATGCTAAAAATACTTTTCTTTTTTTCTGCCATGGTCCTTCCCTCCTATCAGTTGGTGGTTCCTGTGATACCGCTGGTGAAATCATCCAAAGGAAGCATATACTGCAGATTGCTGCCGTTTTCTCCCTGGATAATGATCTTCATGCCGGGCATGACTTCTTCCATGGTCTCATAGAACATACGCTGTTTGGTAATGGTGGGATATTTCACATACTCTTCGTACATAGAATTGAAACGGGCCACCTGACCTTCTGCCTCATTGATACGGCTCTCCTTCTGAGCCTCCGCATCCTGCACGATCTTATCTGCCTGGGCCTTTGCCTCAGGAATCTGCTCGTTGCGATACTTGTTTGCATTGTTCAGAGCAGTTTCTTTTCCCTGCTTGGCTGTTTCTACTTCCTTAAAGGCTGCGATAACACTGTCTGTGGGCGGCTGGGCATCCTGAATCGTAATGTTTACCAGCTGAATACCGATATCATACACCTCCAGCTTGTCCATGATCATCTGCTTGATATTGGCCTGAATTTCATTCTTTCCCGTGGTCAGGACCGCGTCTACCGAATAAGAGCCGATGGTGGTACGAATGCAGTTCTGAGCAATATTATCCAGAATCTGTACCGGATCATCCGAAGCATACAGAGCCTTCACCGGATCTGAAATCCGATACTCCGCATAGAAATCCACCCGGATAAAGTTGTAATCCGAGGTGATCATCATAGCCTCCTCCGTATAGTTCTCCTGGTCATCATAACCTACAGCCAGGCCCTGAATGGTGGTATTCACCTTAGTCACCTTCTGTATAAACGGAATCTTAAAATGCAGACCGGGCTCCGTCACAGCCTTGGGCTGTCCCAACGTACGAACCACTGCCTGCTGCTCTTCCTGAATGGTATACCAGCAGGAGCTGCCCAGGATAATCACTGCCAGGGCCACTGCCACTGTAATCATGATCATCTTCAGCTTCTTCCGGTTTTTTCTCCCGGTTTCGCTGCCCGGATTTATGGTTTCTTCCACGTCCCGGTAATTTTTCCCGAAATTAAAATTAAAACCCATATTTTTCCCCATCCTTTCTTGATTTAGATAATTGTACTATACCAAATTCTACAAAATTCTACAATGCAGAATTGATAGCATGAGTATAAACAATTATCAAAGTTTATTAAATGGCCTTTCTTTCGAAATAAATTTTCCTATTTCCGCCAAAAGAGCAAAATAAAGACCGCCATACCCCTCTCGGGCATGACGGCCTTCTTACACTTTTATATTTTTGTCCTAGTCATTCAACAGAGTGACTGCACAGATAGGCGTTCTGTAGAACGCGTTGGAAATCTTAATGCCTGTCCGCTCGTTGCTGGCATGTACTACCTGGCCATTGCCAATGTACATCGCAACGTGGTTGATATACTTGCCGCTTCCGTAGAAGATCAGGTCGCCCGGCTGTAACTGGGAAGTACTGATCCGGGTACCACAGTTTGCCTGTGCACGGGAAGAATGAGGCAGAGAAATACCAAAATTCTTATAAACTGCCAGTACAAAACCGGAGCAGTCTGCTCCCTTTGTCAGGCTGGTGCCGCCCCATACATAGCGGTTGCCTACATACTGTTTTGCAAACTCACAAATGGCTACGCGCACATCAGTAACGCCTTCACCATAAAGCGCTTCTGTAATGGTCAGCGCGGTTTTCATCTTGTTGGTGACCTCAACGTATTCAGCTGCCACATAGCCTTCCATACCGTCAATCTCTACCTTTACCCAGTCGCCCAGTTCTTCCAGAACCACCAGTTCCTCGCCCTGGCCGATCTGTGTCATACGCTCAGAATCTGTGCTGGGCTCTGTACGGACATTCAGTCCGCCTGTCTTGGCACGAGCCACAGTCTGTCCCAAATCCAAAGCTTTGTCCACAGCCTCCTGGCCCATCAGCAGATACTCTGCTTTTACATAACCCTCTACTTCACCGGAAGTAATGTAAGCCCATTCTCCTTCGATAAACTCTACATTACAAGCGGATTCATTGCGCATCTTTCCTACCAGCTTACCGGATGTGCTTGCTTCATCCCGCACATTCAAATTATCGTCTACCTGGCAGATTCCAATATTGGTATATCCTTCCAGCGGAGTTCCTACCCAAAGAGTTTCAGCTGCAGCCTTCTTGGCATCTTCTACAGAAACACTTTCCTGTGTCATGGCATTTGCAATACCTGCAGAAAGCTTTCCGCCCAGGCTGGAACCAAGTCCTGCTGCATCTGCCTGTAAACCAAGGCTAGCTGCCAATGCCAGACCCAGTACAACTCCTGCTGCTTTATATCTAAAATACATAAAAGCCTCCAAAAACTTCGATTTGTTACAATTTTGTTACATTTCCTTTAACATACTATAACATGATGTTTCAATTGTCAAGGCTTTTTGTAATCTTTTACTCTGTTTTGTTTAAAATTGTCGCCGCATAAGCTTTTTCAGCATATCCCGGTCCCAAAGCTCTACTCCGATAGAGTCCCCCAGTTCGAAGGCAGAAGGATAAAAATAGCTGTTGGTCAGTACCACCGCCACGTCACAGCCGTAGTACTCCGCTCCTGCATAGGCCTCCTGTACTGCTTTGTTGGGGATCTTTCCATCGTAATTCTTGCACTGTATGGCATAGGAAAGTCCGTTTCGGGTGGCCAGAATGTCCACTCCCTGATCCTTGCTGCCGCTGGTGATCTCCACGTGACGAAAGCCGTTTTTCTGCAATAGCCGGGCCACATATTCCTCAAATTCCCAACCATTCATGGCATCCACATCCGCATGACGAAGGGCCCAGGACTCGGAAATCAGCCCTGCGATCCAGGAAAAGAGCCACAGTAATAATTTAATTGGAAAAAAGGCCAGCCGGAGCAAAGCAAGCACCGGCCGGACAATCACATAATAAAATACTCGAGTCATCATTCATCTAAAATTGCAAAGGCAATGTTGGTGGCATGGTCAGCTACACGTTCCAGACCGGATATTACATCGGAGAAGATCATACCTGCTGCCGGTGTACACTGGTTCTGGGTCAGACGGTCTACGTGGGACTGCTGCAGTTTCTTTTCCATGGCATCAATGGAGTCCTCAATTTCCATGATCTCCTGTACATGCTCACGGTTGTTGTTGGAAAAGGTGTCCAGAGAGTACTGCAGGATCCGATTTACCAGTTCCATGATCTCTCCCATCTCATGGATCGCCTCTTTACTGAGACCCACATTGTCTTTCATACGCGCCATGGCCGCATCCACGATATTTTCCGCGTGGTCGCCAATACGCTCGATATCATTTACCACATGGAACAGACCGCCAATGCTCTTGGCATCCTCTACGGGCAAAGTCGTCTGGTTGATCTTTACCAGATAATCGGTGATGGCCCGGTTCAGGAAGTTGATCTGCTCCTCTACCCGGTAAACCTCTGCAATATCCTCTTCATCCAACGTGATCAGAGCATTCATGGCACGATTCAGATTGGTAGTCGCCAGCTGTCCCATATGCTCCAGCTCCTTGGTGACTTCAACTACTGCAGTTGCCGGTGAAAATACATTTTTGTCTCCAATATACATCAGCTCGAATTCCTTCTCGGTCTCTTCTGCCTTGTCCGGAATCAGCAGACAGGTCAGTTTTACGATCAATGTAGAGAAGGGGAACAGGACCAATACCTGGAATACTTTGAAGGTCGTATGGGTATTTGCCACTGCCCGTCCGATGTTTCCGCCGGAGATTTCCATAAAGAATTCTTCCAGGAAGGGTGCCGCAAAACTTAAGACCGCCATGATAATGGCACTTCCGAAAATATTAAACAGGAAGTGGATCCAGGCTGCGCGCTTTGCCACCCTCTTTCCGCTGAGGCTGGCCAGCAATGCAGAAATACAGGAGCCCATGTTGCATCCCAGAATAATATAGAAGCAAATACCCAGCTCCAGCAGGCCCTGCTGTGCCATCAGAAGCACGATACTTACCGTTACAGAGGAGCTCTGAATGATAGCAGTGATTATAAATCCCATCAGTACTGCCAGGAAGGGATTTGTTAAAGATGCCAGTGTGTCTACGATCATGGGAGACTCTCTTAGCGAGGACATACTGTCAGACATGGCGGAAAGTCCCATAAACAGCACGCCGAAGCCCAGGACCACTTCACCGACTTTTTTCACAACAGGCTTCTTGCAGAACATGACCATGACAACACCGGCCATCAAAAATACCGGCGCCGCTTCTGACAGGTTCAGGGAAACCAGCTGGGAAGTACTGGTGGGGCCGATATTGGCACCCATAATAACGCCTGCCGCCTGGTACAGATTCATCAAGCCGGAATTTACAAAGCTGACTACCATAACAGTGGTAGCACTGGAGGACTGCACGATCGCACAGAAAATCATACCCACCAGGGTTCCTACCAGCCGGTTCTTTGTAAAGAACTCCAAAATACTACGCATCTTAGCGCCGGCAACCTTTTCCAGTCCATCGCTCATGAGCTGCATACCGTAAAGGAACAAGCCAAGTCCGCCTACCAATCCCAGAATAATAGCACTCCACTCCATATGTTTCTCCTTTGTTTCTCTATTAGTTTTTACCAGATATAAGGGCCCTCACAGGCCCTTAACTTAATCTTAACGCAATCTTAACTTATAATTTAATATAATTTCACATATCTGGCAAGACGGTATTTACACAAAATGCACTTTTTTAAACCACTTCCGGCCCCACTGCACATCCCGGGCCAGCTGCTCCTTTAATTCCTCCAGAGAACCAAATTTTCGCTCCGGCCGCTCAAAGGCGTAAAAAGAAACGGTCACTTCTTTTCCGTACAAATCCTCGTTCACATCAAAGAGATAAGTTTCCACACCTCTTACGTTTCCGCCTTCTACCGTAGGCTTGTATCCCACATTGGTAATCCCTTCATAGATCCGGTCTTCAATCCGGCTGCAGGTAGCATACACTCCGTTTGGCGGAAGCATCTTTGCTTCATCCGGCTGCAGATTTATGGTAGGAATTCCCATACTTCGTCCCAGAGCCTGTCCGTGAATCACAGGACCTGTGACACTATAGGCATAACCCAGCAAGTCATTTACCAGCTCCAGATTGCCCTTTTCCAGTTCTTCTTTAATAAAGCTGCTGCTGATATCCCGGCCCTCGTATTGCTCTTTTTCTACTACTTCCACCTGATAGCCGCATTCCCGGGCCATCTGCTGCAACAAGCGATAATCGCCTTTTCTCTGATAGCCAAAGCGAAAATCCGTGCCTACAGCCAGATAAGCCGCATGCAGACGGTCTTTTAATACCTTTCCCACGAAGTCTTCCGGCTCCATACGGGAAATCTCGGGCACAAAGGGACACTCCAGCAGATAATCCACCCCCTGCTCCTCCAGCATCCTTCTGCGCTCCCAGTTCAGCATGAGCCCCCGAGCGCCTTCAAAATCAAAGGTAAAAATCACAGAAGCCATCCCCTCTGATCTCTTTGCCAGAATCCGGGAAATCAGCTGCTGATGGCCCCGATGCAGACCGTCAAATTTACCCAGAGAAACGGCCGTGGGTCCTTCTATATGAAAATCCGTAGTTCCTTTACTATAATTCATACTCAAGATTCTTTCTCTAAAAACATTTTTATGGGCTTATAGCGGTGTTCTTTGGAAACAAACTGATAGATTCCAACAAAATGTCCGGTGGAATCATACACCCTCATCCAGGCCTTTTCCGACTGCTGTTTTTCCCGGACAAAGTGCTCTGTAAAAGGATTGCCGTTGTAGATCAACTTGTCTCCTTCGGGTTTTAATATCAATTTTCCACAAGCCGGGAAAATATCTTCCACAGAAACCAGGCAGGCTCCCAGGCCTTCCTTCAGCTGTTTCTGACGCAGATCCACCTCTTCTGCCAGGGCCAGTTCCTGCACCTGGGACAGCCGCAACGCCTCCTCCAGGGGGAAGATTCCCACACAGGTGCGAAGGAGCTTCTCCATACAGCCGCCACAGCCCAGCTTTTCACCGATATCATGACACAAGGTTCGAATATAGGTGCCTTTGGAACAGGTCACCCGCATGCGCACCCTGGGCAGATCCATTTCCAGAATTTCCAGTTCAAAAATATGCACCGGGCGGGCTTTGCGCTCCACTTCTTTGCCTTCTCTGGCCAGCTCATAGAGCTTCTTGCCATCCACCTTCAGGGCAGAATACATGGGCGGAATCTGGTCATAGTCTCCCAAAAAGGACAAAACCGCCTCTTTTACCTGCTCCTCGCCGGCTGTTACCGGGCGCTCCTGCAACGTAGCACCTGTTGTGTCCTGAGTGTCCGTAGTCCGGCCCAAAAGCATGACTGCCTCATAGGTTTTATCCCAGTCTGTGATCAGATCGCACAGCTTGGTGGCATTTCCCAGACATACGGGAAGAACTCCCTCCGCTGCCGGATCGAGAGTTCCTGTGTGCCCGATTTTTTTCTGTTTTACGATTCCACGCAGCTTTGCCACCACGTCATGGGAGGTAAAGCCTGCTTCTTTATAAATATTGATTACTCCGTTTATCATAAGTCATTTTCCTGAAGCTGACGCTCAATATGCAGAGTCAGATTGTTGACCACATCATGGAAGTTGCCCTTCATAGTGCAGCCGGCCGCCTTCACATGGCCGCCGCCGCCAAAATAAGATGCAATTTCACTGACATTGACAGGTCCGTTGGAGCGCATACTCACCTTGTATTCATGGTTCTCCACCTCATAGAGGAAGATCGCCACTTCCACCCCTGCAGTTACCCGCAGCTGGCTTACGATTCCATCCAGGTCCTTGGGTGTAACACCGTAGAATTTCAGGTCTTTTTGCATCACCCGACTGACAATGCATTTTCCGCCCAGTAAAAGGATGCTCTCCAGCAGCGCCCGGCCCAGAATCTGGTTCTGCACATAGGTCTTTTTATAGAAGGTATCATCGATGATCTTTGTGAACTCAATGCCCTTATCCATTAATTTCCCGGCAATCTCCATGGTGCGGGAAGAGGTGCAGGAATACTGGAATACCCCTGTGTCATGAACAATTCCCAGATAAATGCACTCTGCAATTTCCCTGGAAATCTTCTCCTCTTCCAGGCTTTCAAAAATCAGTTCTGAAGTGGAACTGGCTTCCGGCACAATGTAGTTCTTCTGTGCATAGCCCTGATTGCTGATGTGGTGGTCAATACAGATCGTTCTGACCGCCCCATCAAAATAGTGGGCCGCCCCGCCCATGCGCTCTTTGTCACCAGAGTCCAGAGCAATGAACAGATCGTACTGCTTCTCCTGCTCACAGGCTTCGCAGATGTCCTCCGCTCCCTTCAGGAACCGAAACACCACCGGAACGGGATCCAAGTACACCTGTACATCCACTTCCGGAAACTGCTCCCGTATATAGTTGTAGACTGCCAGACAGGAACCCACACAGTCTCCGTCCGGCCGCACATGGCCGGCAATGGCAACGGTATGAACACCCTGTAATTCTTCCTTTAATTGAATCATTCTTCCTCATCCTCTTCCGGGAATTCGAATTCTTCGTCTTCTTCCTCCTGGTCACGGGGAATGTCTTTATTGACAGTGTCTATCAATTTTGACATAGCCACACCGTATTCGATGGACTAGTCCAGAACAAACCGGATTTCCGGTGTATTTCTTAAATTGATGGATTTGGCCAGGGCCCGGCGGATATAGCCCTCCGCACTGCGAAGTCCGGCCATGGTACTGTCCTGAGCCTCTTTATCGCCCAATACGCTGATATAGGCTCTGGCGCTTTTCAAATCCGGCGCCACCTCCACAGACACCACGGAGGTCATGGGATGAATGCGGGGATCCTTGATGTCACCGCGGATGATGTTTGAAAGCTCCCGCTGCACCTCATTGTTGATCCTCGTATTCTTTATACTGTTTTTTCTCATATATTTCCTTTCTGATAAGGGATTTTGGTAATTACCGCGGAACCTCAACCATGGTGTATGCTTCTACGATATCCAGCTCCTGCAGGTCGTTGAATTTTTCAAATACAAGACCGCACTCATAGCCGGCTCTTACTTCTTTCACATCGTCCTTAAAACGTTTCAGGGAAGCCAGAGCTCCATCGAATATTTGAGTGCCTTCTCTGGTAATACGGCAGGAGCATCCTCTCTGGAATACACCATCCAGCACGTAGGAACCTGCAATGGTGCCCACACCGGAAGCCTTGAACAGCTGACGGATCTCTGCGTGACCCAGCACCTTCTCCTCAAAGATGGGATCCAGCATACCCTTCATGGCTGCTTCCACATCGTTGATCGCATCGTAGATGACGCGGTAGGTTCTCAAATCTACCTTCTCGCGCTCTGCGATTTCCTTGGCAGTTGCATCCGGGCGCACATTGAATCCAATGATGATGGCATTGGAAGCAGATGCCAGGTTTACATCGGACTCGTTGATGGCACCTACGCCGCCATGAACGATCTTTACTACTACTTCTTCATTAGACAGCTTCAGCAAGCTCTGTTTTACTGCTTCTACAGAACCCTGTACATCTGCCTTTACGATAATATTCAGTTCCTTTAAGTTTCCGGACTGAATCTGAGAATACAAATCGTCCAGAGACATCTTCAGCTTGGTATCCTCCAGCATCTTCTCGCGGCTTTCCTTGATGTAGGTTTCCGCAAAGGTTCTTGCTTCCTTCTCAGTTGCGGGAGAAACAAAGATTTCGCCTGCTGCAGGCACACCGGACAGACCCAGGATCTCTACCGGCTGGGACGGACCTGCCTCTTTTACTCTGCGGCCCTTGTCATCCATCATGGCACGTACCTTACCATAGCAGGAACCCACTGCAATGGGATCACCCACATGCAGGGTACCCTTCTGTACCAGAACGGTTGCCACAGAACCCTTTCCTTTGTCCAGCTCTGCCTCGATGACAAGACCCCGGGCGCTGCGGTTGGGGTTGGATTTCAGCTCCATTACTTCTGCAGTCAGCAGGATCATTTCCAGCAGGTTGTCAATACCTTCATGGCTGTGAGCAGATACAGGCACACATACGGTGCTGCCGCCCCACTCCTCGGGAATCAGTTCGTATTCTGTCAGCTCCTGCTTTACTCTGTCCACGTTGGCGCTGGGTTTATCAATCTTGTTGATGGCTACGATAATCTCAATGCCGGCTGCCTTTGCATGGCTGATGGCCTCCACAGTCTGGGGCATCACGCCATCGTCTGCAGCTACTACCAGGATGGCAATATCGGTGGAATTTGCTCCACGCATACGCATGGCAGTGAATGCCTCATGACCCGGTGTATCCAGGAAAGTGATCTTCTGTCCGTTGATGGTTACCACATAAGCACCGATATGCTGGGTAATACCGCCTGCCTCCTTGTCAATCACGTGGGTGTCACGGATGGCATCCAGAAGAGAAGTTTTACCATGGTCTACATGACCCATTACGCAGACTACAGGCGGTCTGGTCATCATATTCTCCTGGCTGTCTTCCTGATCCTCCAGCATCTTGGCGATCACATCTTCCTTCTCCTCCGGAACCGGATCGAAATTCATTTCCATAGCCAGCTCACCGGCTGCCTCGAAGTCCAGCTCGGAGTTGATGGTAACCATCTTGCCTGACATAAACAGCTTCTTGATCAGGACAGAGGGCTGAATCTTCATCTTATCTGCCAGATCCTGGATACTGATCATCTCCGGGATCTCGATCACCTTGGGCGTATTGTCTTCCTTCTTGGGTGCGGGAGCCGGTGCAGGTGCTGCAGGCTGGCCTTTGCCCTTACCCTTCTGGTTCTTATTGTTCTGGTTGGTGCGCCCTCCCTGTCCGGGACGACCATTCCAATCGTCATTAAACTTATTCTTTTCCTTCCGATCGTCGCGGTTCTTGTTCTCTACGCGGCGATTCTCGGTCTTGCGGTTCTCCACCAACGGAGCTGCCGGAATATCCATGGAACGGTTATTCTGACGGCGGGGACTGCTCTGAGGACGTCTGGTTTCACCCTCGTCCTTATCGAAATCCTTGCGATATCCGCCCTGGTTGTCGCGGTTGTAGGGACGCTGACCGTCTCTTCCTGCCTGACCTTCACGGTTAAAGGGACGCTGACCGTCTCTGTTGAAGGGTCTCTGACCATCACGGCTTCCCTGGCCGTCGCGGTTAAACGGTCTCTGACCATCGCGGCTTCCCTGACCGTCTCTGTTAAAGGGGCGCTGGCCGTCACGATTGCCCTGACCTTCACGATTAAACGGGCGCTGGCCGTCACGGTTTCCCTGACCTTCGCGGTTAAACGGTCGCTGACCATCGCGATTGCCCTGACCTTCACGATTAAACGGGCGCTGGCCGTCACGGTTTCCCTGACCTTCGCGGTTAAACGGTCTCTGGCCATCACGGCCTGCCTGTACCTCGCGATTTACAGGTTTTGCCGCGCTCTGCTCCTCACGTGCCACCGGCTTTGCTGCAGCAGGCGTTTCTGCAGCTACAGGCTTCTGAACAACTGTCTCAGCTGCAGGCTTTACTTCCTGGGCCTTTACAACAGGCTCCTGGGGGGCACTCTGTACGCTCTGAACCGGCTGTGCCGGGCTGGCTGCTGCAGGAGCTGCCGCCGGGCGCTGGCCCATTGGCTGACCCTGGCCAGGGCGCTGTGCCGGTCTGGCCGCTCCCGGAGCGGGTCTCTGTCCTCCCTGGGGTCTGTTACCGGGTTTCTTCTCTCCGCGTGGATCCTTAATACCGGTTTTACTGTTGTGTGTATTGTATACTGCAATAATCTTTTTCTTCTTGGGCGGAGCTGCCGGTGCCTCCGGCTTCACAGCGGCTTGCTGTGCTGCCGGGGCCGCCGGAGCAGGGGCAGGTGCTGCTTTCTTTTCCGCAAAAGCCTTTTTTACCATGCTTACCTGCTCATCTGTCAGGGTGCTCATGTGGCTCTTTACCTCTATTTCTTTTTCTGTCAGGAAATTTATAAGATCCTTATTACTTTTTAATAATTCTTTTGCAAGTTCATGTACTCTCATGGACATACTTACTACCTCCCTCTTTTACACTTGCTGCATCATCAGTTGCTTTTCTATCGCCTTTGCAAATCCTTCATCCATCAGTGCCAGTGAAGCCCGCTGTTCCTTGCCCATGGCATGGCCCAACTCCTCCTTCTCACCATAAAAATACAAAGGCACCTCATAGTAAGTACACATATTACGAAACATTTTCTTCGTATTTTCTGAAGCAGCCTGGGAAACGATCACCAAAAATGCACGGCCGGTCTTTACGGCCTTCTCTGTGGAAAATTCCCCGCTCACGGTCTTGCCGGCTTTGGTAGCCAGGCTGATCAGGGACAATACCTTATCTGGTTTCAAGTTCCTCCATCTCCTTTTCCAGTTTTTCATATACTTCTTTCGGAATGGACATCTTGAAGGAGCGCTCCAGGCCCCTTCCCTTCATGGCTTTCTGCAGGCATTCTCCGGAAAAGCACAGGTATGCTCCTCTTCCGTTTTTCTTTCCTGTAGCATCCAGAAGGATCTCATTTTCTGCCGTTTTTAAAACACGAAGCATTTCCTTCTTGTTTTTCATTTCGCCGCAACCCACACACTGACGCATGGGTACTTTTCTCGTTGTACTCAATTCATCACATCCTGCTTTTATTCTTCTACGGGCTCGGCATAATCATAATCTGCGTCATCATAGTACTCGCCTTCATAATCGCCGTAATCCTCGAAATCTTCATATTCTTCATCTTCATCGATATCCAGCCAGCCTTCAATCTCTCTTGCCTGGGTCTCGCTCTTGATATCAATCTTAAAGCCGGTCAGACGTGCTGCCAATCTTGCATTCTGTCCTTCCTTACCGATGGCCAGGGACAACTGATAATCAGGAACTACAACCTTTGCAGTCTTCTCATCCGGATCAGCCAGAACTGCGATCACCTTTGCAGGGCTCAGGGCATTCTCAATCAGCAGAGCCGGGTTCTCATTCCAGTTGATGATATCGATCTTCTCGCCCCGCAGTTCGCTTACGATCGCGTTTACTCTGGCACCGTTCATACCTACACATGCACCAACGGGATCTACATCCGGGTCATTGGACCAAACTGCGATCTTGGTGCGTGACCCTGCTTCTCTGGCGATGCATTTAATCTCTACGATACCGTCTTTTACTTCTGTTACTTCGGATTCAAACAGACGCTTTACCAGTTCCGGATGAGTCCGGGAAACCAGAATACGGGGACCCTTTGTGGTATCCTTTACTTCCAGAATGTACAGCTTAATACGCTCGGTGGGCTTGAATACCTCGCCCTTCACCATCTCATTCTCATTCAGAATGGCATCCACCTTGCCCAGGTTGATGCTGACATTCTTGCCCAGGTAGCGCTGTACCACGCCGGTCACAACATCCTTTTCTTTTCCATAATACTGATTAAACAGAACCTTGCGCTCTTCCTCGCGAATCTTCTGTAAAATAACGTTCTTTGCGTTCTGGGTAGCGATACGTCCGAACTCCTTGGACTTGATCTCTACATTTACCACATCGCCCAGTTCATATTTGGAATCAATCATCTTGGCATTTGCCAGACTGATCTCCAGAACTGCGTCTTCCACCTGCTCTACTACGGTCTTCTCTGCATATACAGAAAACTCACAGGTGTCACGGTCGATATTTACCTTTACATTATCTGCTTTTCCAAAGTGGTTCTTGCATGCGGTCAACAGAGAATTTTCGATTGCTTCCAGCAAAGTCTCTTTGCTGATATCTTTTTCTTTCTCCAAAATCTCCAATGCTTCCAGTAACTCGGTATTCATTTTCTTTTATCCTCCTGATTTTATATTAAAAGTCAAATGCAAGACGAATCAACGCGATTTCAGCCCGTTCCAGGGTCAGGGATGTTTCATCCTCCTGCTGAATCGTCACAGTTTCTTTATCGTAAGCGGTCAGAATCCCGCGGAATTCTTTCTGCTTATTTACAGCCCGGTAAGTGCGGATCTCGATTTCTTCGCCCATGCTTCTTATGAAATCCTTCTCTTTCTTCAAAGGTCTGCCAAGTCCCGGAGAACTCACTTCCAGAATATAGGATTCGTCAATAAAATCCTTTTCATCCAGCAGATCGCTCAGGGCTCTGTTTACCACTTCGCAGTCGTCCACGGTAATACCGCCGGGCTTATCAATGTATGCCCGCAGATACCAGGTGCCGCCTTCCTTTACATACTCCACATCCACCAGTTCAAACTGATTCTGCTCAATGATCGGCAGGATCAAAGCTTCTGTCTTCTGCTCGTACTCTTCTCTCTTTGCCATCGCTCTCACCTCTTCTCACATGTTCCGGCAAAAACAAAGAGTGAACTTTCGTCCACTCCTTTCCGTCATCCTATTCAAATCATCTATAGTATAACACATTTTCTCCGGAAATCAAGAGGTTTTTCAGGTTTTTCCCTTGAATTTCCAGAAAATCCAACGGTTTTACCAGTATTTCTCCATCCATATGTTTGCATCTTCCGCTGATACTTTGTACTTATCCACAATCTTTTGCATCGTCGTCTCCTGCGAAGCCCCAAACTCTTTACAGGTTTCTATCAAAGCCTGTAATCCTTTCTCTATCCCTTTCTCTATCCCTTTCTCTAATCCTTCCTGTCTTCCTTCTTCGATCATCTCTTCCAGCGCCTTACACATATCCACTTTCCCACCTTTCTTATATGCTTCCATTCTGGGAAGCAGCTGCTTTGACTTTGCATACAAGGCTACCATCCGATAGGCGTCCTCTTCCATTGCCTGATAAGCGTCATCTCGTGTTATCAGTTCTTTCAACGCCTGGCGGTCCGTAGAATAACGAATAAAATCAAATACCTGGCGGATATCCGTCCGAAATACCTGTGTGTTTTTCAGCTTGCGCACTTCCACTAAATGAACCCGGCTGTTTTGTACCAGATTTGCCAGTTCCCGGGGAATCCCCGAAAAATCAATCATCCCATATAAATCTCTGGGACCGTCCCAATCCTTTTCTCCATAATACAACACAAATGTGATTACCGGATGCAGATGGCTGTCTTTTGCAAATCCATATAAATATTCTCCGGGTGTAAGACCCTGCCTTTCTGTTTTCAATTCTTTTCGGATCACATTTGCCTGTTTTTCATATTCTCCCACATCATAGGAAAGCACCCGCAAAGGCAGAGCATAATCAATCTCCTCCTGGTTTTCAATGCCAACCACTGCAAAATTCATGCCAAAAGCCGTCTTTCGAAGCAAATCCCGCCCTTTTGCTTTCTTCGAATTCTGCCCTCTTTGAAAATCGTTCATTTTCCAAATGCCAGTCTGAGTATCCAGCTCCTGTAAATCTTCCGGCTTTACTACTTGTTTCCCATCGCAGCCAATCCCGTTAATCAAATCTGCAAACCGGGTATTTACACCATAAAATTCTTTGGAGCAAAAAGCTTTCTCCATACATCTCCTCCTTTGTGTTTTCATACGCAGGAGATTTCCCGAAAATCACCTGCTTTTTTGTAATAGGGAATCAAAAGCATAGATTTTCGACTTCTTGTAAGAATAAGACAGATGGCCCAAGGCCGGAATGGAAAGAAATTTCATATGCTTTGTTTCATTCTACCATAAACAGGAGGTGCGCCGCAAGATGCGTCCCAAAGAATTTTATTGAGTTTTCTGTCCCCACAGGCTAAAATAGATTTGTATGGACTACTATGATTTCAGACGATTTTTTGCGAGGTTTTTTATGAACTATATTGATTTGCACGTACATTCCACCGCTTCAGACGGCACCTTTTCTCCTGCAGAGCTGGTGGAATATGCCATAAAAAAAGGTCTGAAGGCCTTTGCTCTGACGGACCATGATACCATAGACGGCCTGGAAGAGGCCTTTGCGGCAGCTGAGGGCACTTCTCTGGAATTGGTTCCCGGTATTGAATTTTCCACTGAATACCAGGGCAGGGACATTCACATCCTGGGACTGGATATTAGCTGGCAGCAGACCGGATTCGCCCAGTCTCTCACTGCATTTCAAGACTCCCGTACCCGTCGCAACGAAGAAATGGCCGACCGGCTGCGCACCCTGGAGGGTTTTGACATTTCTCTGGAGCAGTTGACTGAGCGGTTCCCCGGTGCAGTGCTGACCCGGGCCCATTATGGACAATATCTTATGGAAAAGGGCTATGTAAAAGACATCCCCGACGCCTTCGCCCGCTATATCGGCGATACCTGCCGCTGCTATGTACCCCGTAGCCGCATTACACCTGTACAGGCCATTGAACGCATTCTGGAGGCAGACGGTATCCCCGTGCTGGCCCATCCTCTGCTGTACCACATGACGGACGAGCAACTGGACACCTTGGTAAAGGGCCTCAAAAAGCACGGTCTTATAGGCCTGGAGGCCATTTACTCCACCAACAAAGGACCGGACGAAAGCAATATGCGGCGCCTGGCCCGTAAATATCACTTAAAGCTCTCCGGCGGTTCCGATTTCCACGGAGCCATCAAGCCCCACATCGATTTGGGTGTGGGCAAGGGCAACTTAAAAATCCCCTATGAAGTTCTGGAAAACTTAAGGGCACGCTGAAAAAGCGTGCCCTGTTTTTCTCTCGATTTATAAAATCACTGACGCAGGTAAATCCCCTGCTCCTCAATCCAATCCTCCAGATCCTGCTGGGCGTCCTCCGCCCAGGTTTCAGTCAGCTCCGCCTTTACCGCATGGACCTGCTGTTCCAGAATCCGCGGAACCCGAATGCCCAGCTCCTCGATCTCGTCCGCAAAAATGCAGTAGGCCGGATTCTTAATGTGAATCTGCTGGCTGCAGGTCTCCAGATCCATCCAGACTACCGATTCCACTTCTTCGGGCTGCAGTTTCAACTCTTCTGCATTTACAGGCTTTGTATATAAATAAACAGCACTGATCTCACAGTTCTTGAAAGGTTCTCCGTGGAAATTCCCCTCCATGCATCCCGTATGGGTAAACAGATAGGTCAGGTCCGATGCTTCGGCCTCTATTCCCAGCTCTTCTTTTAATTCCCGCAGGGCACAGGGCAGATAGTCATCTCCCGATTCTATGTGGCCGGCAGCAGAAATATCATAACAGCCGGGAAAGGAATCCTTGGAAGCGCTGCGCTTTTGCAAAAGCAGCTCCGCATATCCCGTCACCGGATTCTGCCGGGCAATCCACACATGGGAGGTGGCATGCCAGTCGCCGTCTCGATGGACGAGACTTCGCTCCTTCACTTCCCCTGTTTTGATTCCGTCCTGATTTCTCACATCAAAGTATTCCATCGCACTACCTCCACTTCTGTAATAATTTCTTTACCCGGCGTTTTCGGTCCTCTGCAATGCCAGCAGCAGATCCACCATACGCCCGTAGCTCTTGGTTCCATCTGTCTGGGCATTTGCCTTTAAATAGGTGTCATTTACCTTATCGGACACCTCAGCCACAGTGCCTTTATAGGCATCCCAAAACTCACGATCCAGCTTCATGTCCCGATTGGCCTGCTCACACAGCTGTGCACGGATACTAAAGTACAGCTCCGGGTCTTCCCGGTACAAAGCATTCATACTGTACACGTAAGCCAGCATGCTGCCGCTGTAGCGAAAATCCGCGTCCTTGGAGGCCCGACAGGCCAGATAAGCAATGAAATTGGCCTCATCCTCCCGCATAAAGCCCTTTAAATGGGACAGCTCGTGGCAAATGGCCGCCGGTTTATTATACTCCGGCATATCCCGGTTGTAATTGGCCTCTATGGTAAAAGGACTGTAAATCCCCTGCAGCTGCTGATAAGAAAAAATCCGGCTGCTGAAGATTTCTTTGGCGTTTGGATAATAGCCGGCCAAATCCGGATATGTCTCCCCCGCTGCCTGCATGGCCTCCACTGCCCGCTCCTGCAGATTATCTGAAGTCAGGCAGCCTCCCTGCTCATCCACGGAAATCTTCTGAGCCTCTTCATTGATTTCTTCTGTCAGCTGCAGACACAGCTCTGCCAGCTCCTCTACGGTGGACTCCTGTACCGAAAAACCCGCCCTATGAGAAAAGGTCAGCCTGTGGTAGTTGATGCCACAGTTGATGGTAAATACAAAAAGCAGTACGAGTAGCAGCTTTCCTGCGCTCAAGGCAACGTTTTTCAAGGATCCGGCTGCCGTTCCTTTTGCGCGGGGCTCCTCCTGTCTCTGTGCCGGCCTTTTTATCAGCCTTATCAACGCCCGGGCCACTTTCACGACCGCCCATAAAAGCCCAGCTGCCAGCAGAAGTTCCGACACAGAAAAGGGAAACAGGGAGCTGAACCTCCCCAGGCTTCCCACCAGCAAAGGATACACTTTTGATGCGTACCACTCTGCAAACTCAGGCATCAGCCGGGCCAGAATATTCAATCCTACGATGATACAAAACAAACCACCCCAAAGGATAGCTTGTCTCCTCTTTGCGGGTGGCTCGCTCTGCTTTTTACACAGCTTTATCATTCTTACTTATTCTCTTTCCGTGCTTCAATCTCGCCCTTGTACTGGTCGATGAGGATCTCCTGACGGGCAATGGTCTCGCACAGCTCCTGAAACTCACCATCTACCACCTGAGTCTCCAGATACTGGGCATAAATCTTCTTTCCGATTTCCGCAAAATTCTTTTCCATCTCCCGCTCCTGGGTGTAAATCTGATTCTTCAGCTTGGCAATCTCAGCTACCTCGCCTGTCTTTTTGCTGACCACATCCGCTGCATCAGATAACTTTCTTCCTAATCCATCCCAAAAATCTGCCATTTTTTAGTCCTCCTACATCTGTGTGTCAGGCAGCACCTGTACGCCCCTCATGGTAATCACAGGTCCGCCTGTGTGTTCAATATAGTCTCTGGTAATGAGTACCTCTCCAATATTGTCATCCTTGGGAATCTCATACATAATATCCAGCATGAACTCTTCGATAATGGCCCGCAGTCCACGAGCTCCCGTATCCTTCTTCATGGCCTTCTCGGCAATGGCCTCCAATGCATCATCGGAAAAGCGTAAGTTTACCTCGTCCAGAGCCAGCAGCTTCTGGTACTGCTTCAGAATGGCATTCCGGGGCTCCTTTAAGATGCGCACCAGCATATCTTTGGTAAGGCCCTCTAAGGTAAATACGATAGGCAGACGGCCGATAAACTCCGGTATCATACCGAAATTGCGCAGATCCTCCACGGTCACCTTGGCCAGCAGGTTCTTCTCCGCATCATATTTATCCTTCAGATCCGCCTGGAATCCAATGGAGGACTGCTTGTTCAGCCGTTCCTTGATCACATTTTCCAGGTCCGGAAAGGCTCCGCCGCAGATAAACAGAATGTTCTTGGTATTGACCGTAGCCAGAGGAACCATGGCATTCTTGCTGTTGGCTCCCACAGGGACCTCAACTTCTGCTCCTTCCAGCAGTTTTAACATGCCCTGCTGTACAGACTCTCCACTGACATCTCTGTGATGGGTGTCTTTTTTCTTTGCAATCTTATCAATCTCATCAATGAAAATAATGCCCCGCTCTGCCTTCTCCACATCGTTATCTGCAGCAGCCAGCAGCTTGGATACCACACTCTCGATATCATCACCGATGTAGCCGGCCTCTGTAAGGGAAGTTGCGTCTGCAATGGCAAGGGGCACATCCAAAAGTCTTGCCAGGGTCTTTACCAGATAAGTCTTACCGCAGCCGGTGGGTCCAATCATCAGCATGTTGGACTTTTCAATCTCAATCTCATCCATAGTCCCTGTGGCCACCCGCTTGTAGTGGTTGTAAACTGCCACAGATACCACCTTCTTGGCGTAATCCTGGCCAATCACATATTCATCCAGGCTGGCCTTGATCTTATGGGGCACCGGGATATTCTTAATATCGATGGCCGGCTGTTCATTTTCCTTGGACTTTTTCTTTTTTACCTTCTGGCGCTGGGGAATCATACCCTGCAGATCTGCCAGATTGATAAAGCTCACATTGGGCATCTTGGAAAGGTCATTTAAATTATCCTGTCCCAGGGGTGAACCCTGCATGGAGTCCATGGTCTTTTGCATGCATTCCGAGCAGATACAGATATTCTGCCCCAGGGTGATCAGCTTGCCTGCCTTGCTCTCCGGGCGATGGCAGAGAAAACACACATCCTCGTATTCTTCCTCTTCTTCCGGATCCGAAGTTGTTTCCGGCATGGTTTCTTCTTTTGTAATATCATCTTCTAAGTCTATGATCTCTCGAAAATCTTTATCGCTCACGAATTACTTTCCTCTCTCCTGCTTCGCTTTGGACAGATGGTCCGTCCTCTGCATTTCTATAGTCGTCTTCTAGTATAACACAAAATGAGGCCATTGCAAAACCAGATTTTATAATTCGTTTTGCAACAGTCTCATTTGTTATTTGCAGGGCTCTATTTGATTCCAGCCCGGCTGGCTGAAGTCAATGTCACCTGCACAGTTTTTTCTTCGTACTCGGCCCCTACAGGCGACTGCAGAACGATCTCCACCGTCTCTCCTGCCTCATAGTAGCCAAGCTGCTCCACCAGGTCCTCATAGGCTGATACACTGACCCTGTCAAATTTGGTAATGACATCTCCCTTCTTGATACCGGCCGCATCTGCAGCAGAACCTTTTGTAACAGATTTTACATAGATACCCTGGGGCATATCAAACTGCTGGGAAACCTCAGCGGTTACATCCTGGCAGGTAATGCCCAGGTAGCCTCTGTCTTCATCATCCACCTTATCTCTGGTAGTGCGCAGGGACAAATCACTGATAATGGACTCCACATCAGAGATAGGGATCGCATATCCCATACCCTCTACACCTGTCTGGGAATACTTAGCCTCGTTGATACCGATGACCTCACCCTTCATATTCAGCAGAGCTCCGCCGCTGTTGCCCGGATTGATTGCTGCATCCGTCTGAATCAGACTGTTTGTGATGGGGCTGCCATCTTCGTTGGTCAGAGCGATATCTCTGCCCAGAGCACTGATGATGCCAGTAGTTACAGACTGTCCGTAGCCCAGTGCATTTCCGATAGCTACCACCTGCTCTCCTACCCGCAGGGAAGAAGAATCACCGATGGTTGCCACTTTAATGCTGGACAGGGTTTCCTGCGGAATATCTTCCAGTTTCACAGCAATGACACCCAGGTCCTTGCTCTCATCTGTACCTTTTATCTTGGCTTCTACTGCTTCTGCCTCTTCATTTCCTTCGTCCATACTGAAGACTACCGTCAATGTTGTAGCGCCTTCGATTACGTGATTATTGGTCACGATCAGAAGCTCGGTTTCATTCATACCAATGATAATACCTGTACCGCTGCTGGTCTGCTCCTGCTGCTGAGTTCCGCCTCCGCCCCAGAAGAAGCCCCAGGAGTAATAATTGGGTACTTCCACTACGCTGACATTGGTAATGGCCACCAGCGAAGGCATACAATTCTCTGCGATGGTTGCAACGCTGCTAAGATCCGTTTCTCCGCTGTTTGATACAGTCTGCGTACTGTCAACCTTGGGAAGCAGTGTAGTGGTTCCGCCTGTGTTTTCTACGGTCACATCATCGCCCCAAACCTTCTTGCCCAGATAGTTGGTTGCCTGGAAGGCTGCACTGGCCACTACGCCAAAGACCAGAGCCACGCAGACGGTTTTTGCTATCAACCCTGCCCATTTCTTTTTCTTCTTGGGCTTCTGTACTTCTCCCGCAGAGCTGTTGGAATAATAAGAACTGCCTGTGCCAGTATTTGCACTGCTGTAGCTGTTGGCATAATTGTCCTGGTAGAACGGTCCGGTATAACGGTATTCGCCGTTGTTTGCTGCACTGCCTGTGCCGGCGGCTCCATCCTGCTGAATATCTGTGTTTTTATTTTCGTAATCATACATAGTGCATGCTTCCTTTCTATTTTGAAATCCTCTTTTGCTTTTCTATAGTTTAGCAAGGAATTGTGTTTAAATTGTGATAAGACTATTAAAAAATATTGAACTTCTATAAGCCGGACCACGGACGCAGTAGCATTTCCGGAATGGTTATGATAAAATCAAGCCAAGCTTTCCTTTATTTATATCCTGAAAGGAGTCTCTTATGAAACACAATTACCAGATCACCGGCTGGTGCCATCACTTCATCCGTCAGCATGTCTCCGAAGGGGACATCTGCATTGATGCTACCGCCGGAAACGGAAATGATACGGAACTGCTCTGCCGTTTAGTGGGTCCTTCCGGCAAGGTCTATGCTTTTGATATCCAGGCAGAGGCCCTGGGCCGCACAAAGGAGCGGCTGGAAAAGGCCGGACTCTGGGCCCGTCTCATCCTGGACGGACATGAATACATGGAACGCCATGTATCTGAAGCAGGTCAGGTTTCCTGCATCGTCTTCAACTTCGGCTATCTGCCCGGCGGAGACCATCAGCTGGCAACCCGGGCAGACACCAGTATTCGGGCCATGGAGGCTGCTCTGCGCCTTTTGAAAAAGGACGGTATCTTAAGCCTATGCATTTACAGCGGCGGGGACAGCGGTTTCGAAGAAAAGACCAGGCTGCTGGAATATTTGAAAAACTTAAATCCCAGACACTATCTGGTCATCACCAGTGAATATTACAATCGCCCTAACCATCCGCCTATGCCCGTGCTTGTGGTAAAGCTATAGGGGCGCATTCTCTTCTGCTTTTTTACGGTGCTTCTCCTGCAGAAGCTTCTGCACATGGCGCACCAGACAAGTAGCTGCAAAACCGGCTGCGATGCCAAGGGCTGCGCCCGCCAGTACATCTGTGGGATAATGGACACCCACATAAATCCGGGAAAGCCCAATGAGGGCTGCCAGCACCAGGGCCGGGATTCCTGCTTTCTTGGAGGTTCCCAGGTACAGGGCCATAGCTGCCGCAAAGGAGCTGCTGGTGTGTCCCGACGGGAAGGAATAACTGGAGGGCTTTGAAATCAAAGGTACCAGTTCCTCACACACCAGGAATGGCCGCGGCCTTGCCACCAGATTTTTCAGAATCGTATTATTTACCAGCTCGTGGATGAGCAGTGCCGCCAGCACAGCAAAGCCTGCGGGCCTTGTTTTCTTAAAGAACAACAGCACCACGCCCAGAGCGATCCAGATGAGCCCGTCATCCCCCAGATGGGTGATAAATTTCCAGATTTCATTGAACACTTCCGTTCGCAGATGTTCCTGAACAAACAGTAAAATCGATACATCCATTTCTGTAATCATATGTGTTTCCGCCCCTCTATTTTATTCCGGCAAGCTGTCGCGCACGCACAGCCGGCCGTATCCTACCAATTCATTGGGCCATTCCTGAAATCCCGGCAGTTCCCGGGCTCCCCGCTGAAGATAGGCCCGCACCTTTTCCCCGTACAGAAACGGGTCATTTCCATCGGTAATGCCCCACTGCATCAAAAGCGCTGCGGCTCCCGTCACAAAGGGTGTGGCAAAGGAAGTGCCCGTCACAGGCTCATAGCCTCCTCCCACAGCCGGTGCCATAATATCCACACCCGGAGCCACCAGGTCCGGTTTGTTCTGCTGCCCGCCGGAAGCATTGCCCCGGCCGGAAAAATCCGCATAGGTTAAATTGCGGCTGTCATAAGCACCTACTGCTATTATTTTACGAGCTGTAGACGGAATCGTCAAGGTGGACTGGGCTGTGGGATATAAAAAGCGAGTGCCTTGATTCAGGGCTGCAGCCGATGGCATCCACATCTGATAAGTCCCGTTCACAATGCGATTTGGAAAAAGCCCGATTCTCCAGATACCGCTGTCCACATAATCCTCCCGGGGCAGAAAATCAAAATAGATCTCCTGGCGGGTGCTGTAGGGGGTGGGCTCTCCATAATAAGCCAGGATATCTGTATTTCCCAGGGTAAACCGCTGGGCGCCGGTCTGTTCCCGCAGGGGGCCTATCATCTGACCGCTCGGATGAATCAAATACACATCTACCTGGTCCTCATATCCCTTCCACAGCTGAATATTCAGGGTCGGTTCGTACTCACCCACAGCAAATTCCACCTGCTGTCCCTGCTGCTCTGTGAGCTGTCCGCTGGTGTGTCCGTCTGCATAGCCTTCATTTCCCGTTCCAATGCAAAAAACCGTCTTCCAGATATTGGCCATGTCGGTCAGATAGGTCTCCAGGAGAGATGTTCCGTCATGAGACCCGTATGTGTTTCCAAAGCTTAAGTTCACTGCCAGGGGCATCCCCAGAGAAATGGCCTTTTTTACACAGTAGTCCACCGCCTGCATCAGCTCCGTGGTCCTGGGAAAGGAATCCGACCGGGGAACCCCCAGCTTTACCACCAGCAGGTCACTTTCACTGGCTACCCCCCGATATCTGCCGTTACTGGCTCGCCCATTGCCTGCTGCAATGCCCAGCACCGCCGTGCCGTGGCCGTTCAAGTCCACGCTGGGAACAATTTCCAGCTGCTCCTGCCTGCTCTCCTGCGCCAGGGCTTCATTTAACTGCTCCCGGGTAAATTCAGTACCAATAGAGTAGCCTTCCGGCGGTGTCCCCTGCAGAGTCTGGTCCCAGAGAAACAAGATCCGGCTGCTGCCATCCTCCTTTCGGAAGTCCGGGTGTGCATAGTCCACACCGGAATCCAGACAGGCCACTAAAATCCCCCTGCCAAAAAGCCCAAACCGCTGATTCTGTACACCGGTAATGCAGGAGGCTGTCCGTCCCTGGTTTACCGCAAAATACAAGCGTTTGGGCTTTTCAATATATTCAATCTGAGTCATATTTGCCAGGCCGTCTATCAAAGATTCCGGCACCAGCAAAATGGCATATTCATTTTGCAGCTCTGTCACCCGGATTCCCCGGCTGCGCAGACCGCTTAAATCTCCGTTATACTTTACGATCAGCTCCCACTGGCGCTCTTCCCGGTCAAATCCCACATTCAGATTTTGGGACCGCTCCCGCTCCTCGGGGGTAGCCTCCAGGGCCAGATTCAGCAGATTTTCTATTTTAGGGTTGTTCACAGGCAATCACCCGTTTTTGATTACCCTATGCGCCTGCCTTTCAGCTGTGCAGGTCCAGTCCCTCCAAAATCTCCCGGCAAATGGTTTCCACATCCTTTCCATCGGTAGCAACCGTCAAATCCGCCACAGACTCATACAGCGCCCGGCGCTTTTCCTGAAGCTGGCGAATATACTCCACATTCATATTTCCATTGAGGATGGGGCGGTTCTGACTGCTCTTTACCCTCTCGAGAACCGTCTCCGGTGTGGCTGTCAGAAGCACCACTCGTCCATGCTTCTTCATAAAGGCGCAATTCTCCTCCCGCACCACGGCTCCGCCGCCGCAGGAAACAATGGAAGGTGCCTCTTTTTCTAACAAAAGCAACAATTCAGTTTCTTTATCCCTGAAATAAGTTTCTCCGTACTGTTCAAACATAGAAGAAATGGTCTGCCCCGCTCGCTGCTCAATCATTTCATCCATTTCCAGCTGCGCCCAGCCCAGCTGCTCCTTCAAAGCTGCTGCCACGGTACTCTTACCCGCTCCCATAAAGCCGATCAGAAAAATATGCCCCCCTTGAGAATCCTTCTGAACCTGCTCCGCTCCATGAAGAAGCTCCAGATATTCCGCCAGCTTGTCCGCCCCGATCTGTCCCGGCGCAGAGGGGCGTCCTGCAGCGCCGAAGGTCACGGCACTTCCGTAGGTCTCTCCTGCCAGACGGCTTAAAAGTCCCAGCTGTCCCATGGACATGGTAATGAGCGGCCTGTCTGCATACTGACTCTTCATCTGCCAGGTAGCTGTAAGCAGGGCAATCACATCTGCCTCACTCTTTGGCATCACAGCCAGCTTGCAGATATCGACGCCCAGCTCCTGCATGCTTTGCAGACGTTCCACCATGCACTCCACAGACGGAGTTTTCTCGAAATCATGGCTGGATCCAATGACCTTCACTCCCGCCTCCTGTAAATCTTTGATCAAAGCAACCGGCTGTGGATAGCCGAACACTTCCACATCCACCAAATCTGCCAGTCCGCTTTTGGCTGCCGCCAGATTTAAAGCCGCGTATTGCTCCGGCGTAACGTCCATCTTTCCGCCCTCCAAAGAGGTCCGAATGGTAAAAAGCAAAGGAATGTCCTGCAGTCGCTCCCGCAGTCCTTTTAAAATCTGCTCCAGCATGCCTGGCTTTGTAAGCTGCTCAAACCAGTCTGCCCGCCATTCCACCAAATCCGCAGGATAACACAAAAGCGTCTCTGTCTGATCATAAATCTCTGCCTCTGTCCGCCCTACAATCGGAATACAAATTTTCGGTCTGCCTTCTCCAAGACTCAGATTTCTTACCTGCAAACTCGTTCTTTTCATGGTTTTTCTGTCCTTCCTTCACAGTTGCCTGCATCTGCCGTATTTATTTCTTAATATTTTTTTGTTTTTTCCAGATAGTATTTGCTTTCTGTCTTATTTTACCATATAATATTAACAATGGCCAAGAAAATTTACAGAAATTTCATTCGCCATAAAAGATAAAGTGAGGTATAAAAAATGGAAGAAAATTTAACAATGGATGACCTGAAGGAAGAACTGGAGGCCTCCCTGGCACAGCCCAAAGAGACTGCTGAAGAAATCGAAGACCCCACCTGGGCTACTTTAAAGGAATACCTGGACGAAGGCACTGTTCTTACGGTTAAGATTGCAGGTGTAGTAAAGGCCGGTGTGATTGCCAATGTAGAAGGCGTACGCGGATTTATTCCCGCTTCCCAGCTCTCTTTGTCCTATGTGGAGAATCTGGAAGATTTTCTGGATAAAAAGATCAAAGTACAGGTTATTACGGTAGACCCCGAAAACAAGAAACTGGTGCTGTCCGCCCGCAATGTGCTGCGACAGGCTGCTAAGGCTGAGCGCCAGGCAAAACTGGATGCTGTAAAGGTAGGCGATGTAAAAGACGGTAAGGTAGAAAGCCTGCAGTCCTACGGCGCGTTCATCGACCTGGGTGATGGCATTTCCGGCCTGGTTCATGTATCTCAGATTTCCAACAAGCGCATCAAGAGCCCGGACGCTGTCCTGAAGGTAGGCGACGAAGTACAGGTAAAAGTTATCGCCATCAAAGACGGCAAGCTGTCCTTAAGCATGCGTGCCCTTATGAAAGAGGAAGCAGCTCCCGAAGAAGTAGAAGAAAAGATTGAAATTCCCAAGGCAGAGGAGCTGACCACCAACTTAGGTTCCCTGTTCGCAAACCTGAAGTTCTAAAAACCCAAAACAATATCGGCGGCCGTTGCACGATCGATGCAGCGGCCGCTTTATTTTTTCCTTGATATCACTGCTGTGAGCCGCAGAAGATTTACTTTCTGCCAGGATTACGGTATAATTGAATAAAAAGGAGGGATTGGGATGAAAGCCAAACGCCGGCTTGCGCTGAATAAATTGTTTAATCTCTTTATAATAACGGGCCCCTTGCTCCTATTGTTAGCTTACCATATACTCCATGGAGATGAAATTGGTATTGGTATTTTCTTTGGTATCATAGGCCTTCTCATGCTCGCCACTCCACTTCTTGCTTTGCCTTACTGCTATCTGTTTGATGAAAAAGGTGTTTCTGCCCACTATGTGTTTTTCCCGCCCGAACGCTATTTATGGGAAAATATTCACTCCATCCGTGTGGTTAATGACTCCACTTCTTCCAGTCATGCTGTTTTTGACCTTCTATTTGGTCAAGTATTTGAAATCAAGGGAAACGTGGAGGGCCAAAAACGCTTCTACATGAAAGGCCAAATTCAAAAAAGCCTGCGCACCAAGCACCTACTGGAAGCATACTGGGACGGTACCATTACCGGATATTTAGGCGAAGATATGAAAGCCTGGTGGAACAAGCACATGCGCAAAAAGCCAAAAACCGCCAAACACTACCTGAACAGCGAGATCATTTCCATGGAGAAAAATGCCCGCGCCAAAGTCCAGGAATACATTAAGCCCTTCATCGACCGGGCTGCCCTGTTCGACTTGGAATTACACACAGAATATATTTATCTTACCAAAAACTTTCAGGAGACAAAGAAGCGCCCTGCCGCAACATATACCTATCTCCTCTTACTGGAAATCTCTTATCCCGGGGAAACTAACGAGGACCGCATTCTCCGTCTGGACGTGGAGCTGCTCTATGGCCGCCTTGGAAAGACTGATTACAAAGGAGTTGAAAATAAGGATGCCTGGACAGAATTGCATGAAATGCTTACAGAGACTCTGGATGAGATTGAGCGAATTGGGTTTGAAAATTATTTCCAGGAATAAAAGAGTGGTTTATTATGGACAGGGAAAAAATGGATTGAATATTTAGTAGTTACATTATGTGTTCTAATTACAGGCTTCATTATTTATGGGTTGCTTGGGCGGATTTGGATTTAGTATCATAGTCTCAACACTCATGCTGGCAGCCAACTTTTTTCAAAAAGGAATCTGACTTTTAAAATCTGTGCCGCGATCCTTTGGCCCATAACATTTGAAACAGAAAGGCGGATTACATATATGAAGAAGCGTTTTCTTTGTGTTGCTTTGTGCGCAGTATTTCTGCTTTGTGGAGGAACAGGCTGTCAACTCATACCGAATCCCCATGTGCGAACCGGTACATACAACGGCCAGACCATTACCATGGAATATACTCTTAAAACAAATCTTGAATACCCTGTGGGCATGGGGTATATTTCTATGATAAACGATTATGCCGTATTCTGGGATATGAGCGATTATGGACCCAAGGTGCAAGGAGATACATGGAATGCATTGGACCGACAGGGTGAAGTCCTCTTTGATGAACCGTATATGGAACTGACCTATTTTAATTCTAACGGACAGGCAGCTGCCCAAAAACAATCGGGCGGCTATGTATTGGTCACTGCAGAGGGAGAAGAAACTCCTATCACAGAGGCGGAATATTATGAGTTTGAGAAAGAAATCTCGGCAAAATACCGAGAATCATCAATAAAATTCAGTGAAACAAATGAAGTACAATGTGTGGAGCACTCCTCAACAATAGGATATGTGTATGACGGATTGGCTCCCTACGTGCAGACGAATGGGGAAGGCACATATCTCCTAGGATTGGTGAATGACGAAGGAAGTATTGTTATTCCTGCCTATCTTCCAATTGATTTTCTTTGGTATGTTGATCATCTGACTATGCACGAAGATACTCTTATCATCAATGATTTCGGCTATATTGGGTTTGTCACCATTACCCGTTCATGATTATATCCAAGCAAAAATCGAAGCCGGACAGGTTATGTCCAGTTTAAAAAATAAGTTAAAATTTTTTATTATTTTCCTCAATAATTATCTGTTTGGGCATAGAAAAAAACTCGGTGCAGAATTATCCGCTCCGAGTTCTCTGTATATACACTAAAACTTATTTGCTATTCTAATTCATTTCCCTCTAACTGACAATCCCAATCGTCGCACTGGTGCCCAGCCTACTGGCTCCTGCTGCCACCATCTTTTTTGCAGTCTCCTTGTCACGGATGCCGCCGGAAGCCTTCACTCCCATGGAATCCCCTACCGTCTGACGCATAAGAGCTACATCTTCTTCCCTGGCGCCGCCGGTGGAAAATCCGGTGGAGGTCTTTACAAAGTCTGCGCCGGCTTCCTTGGCCAGTTCACAGGCCTTCTGGATTTCTTCTTTGGTCAGAAGGCAGGTCTCCAGGATGACTTTTAAAAGGGCGCTGCCACAGGCTTCTTTTACCTGACGGATGTCTTCCCGCACCACATCATAGGCTTTGTCCTTCATAGCTCCTACATTTAATACCATATCGATCTCCTGGGCGCCGTCCTCCACTGCAATGGCTGTCTCGGCGCATTTAGCCCGGGTGCTCATCTGGCCCAGAGGGAAACCAATGACAGTACACACCTTTACATCGGTGCCCTTCAGCTGCTCTGCCACAAAGGCGGTGTAGTAGCTGTTTACACAGACGGAGGCAAAGTCATATTCTTTTGCTTCCCGGCAGATTTTCTCTACGGCCGCCTGAGTGGCGTCCGCCTTTAAGATCGTATGATCAAACAATTTTGCAGATAACATCGCGCAATCTCCCCTTTTCTTCTTCTGATAAAAATGCTGCATCCACGGAATTTAAAAGCATCTGCTTTTTCTCCTCCGGTGTCAGCCCCAGATGTTCCTCCAGCTGGCGGAACTCTTTTTCCACGGTGGTGTCGGACACAGTCATATTGTCCGTATTCAAAGTGACCTTAATGCCCTGACGCAGGTAATCCAGCACCGGATGATCAGAAATATCCGAAACAGATTTGGTCTGCAGATTGCTGGTGGGGCAGGATTCCAGGAAGATCCCCTCCCGAATCAGCAGTTCCACTACCTCCGGGTCCTGGCGGCTCTTTACGCCGTGGCCGATCCGCTTAGTTCCAAAACGGATCGCTGTACGCACGCCCTCGGGGCCTTCCTCCTCGCTGGCATGGATGGTGTAGGGAACCCCCAGCTCCTTTGCACGCACAAACAGGTCCTCAAACTGCTCCAGAGGATATGCATTTTCTTCGCCCGCGATGTCCGCAGCCACTACGCCTCTTCCCAGAAATTTGGCCGCGGTCTCAATGGTCTCCATATTTTCTGCGTGATTGTCGGTGCCGCGCATACAGCAGAGAATCAGTCCGGCTTTAAAGAAGCTTCCGGCCAGCGCCTCCTGCAGTCCCTTTGCAGCCGCCTGCACTACTTCCTCCTGGGTCAGGCCCTTGGTCGTATGCAGCTGGGGCGCAAAACGGATCTCCACGTACAGCATGCCCTGTTCCTTCAAACTGCACACCAGAGTGTACATGGCCTTGCGGATGCCTTCCTTGGTCTGCAGCACCATCAGGGGCAGATCAAAGCAGGCCAGATATTCCTCCAGATTCTGGCAGTCCATGGGAACGGTCAGATAATTTTTTAATTCCTCCGGCTCATAGGCGGGGAGCTTGATACCCTGCTCCTTGGCCAACTCAAGAACTGTCTTGGGCAGCAAAGACCCATCAAAATGTAAATGTAAATCTATCATACAATGATCCCCTTATAATCCTTTTGCAATTTCTGCAATACTCTCTGTTACCAGCTTCTGGAAGATAGGCGCTACCAGGTCTGCCGCAGCCTGCACCTGCTCATGGGTGATAGGCACGTCCTCCACGCCTGCTGCCATACAGGTCACGCAGGAAATGGCACACTGCTTCATACCCATGTGATGAGCTGCCACTGCCTCGCAGGCAGTGCTCATACCAACCGCATCTGCTCCCATGGCACGGGCCATAATGATTTCTGCGGGAGTCTCAAACTGCGGACCGGAGAACTGAATGTACACGCCCTCCTGCAGCTCTATGCCCTCTCTTGCAGCCACACTGCGAATGATCCCCTGCAGACCCTTATCATAGGTCTCACCCATGTCCGGGAACCGCTCACCCAGGGCATCCAGGTTGGGCCCGATAAGAGGAGACGGTATCAGAGAAATATGGTCCTTTACCAGCATCAGATCGCCGGGCTTGAATCCGAAATTCACACCGCCGGAAGCATTTGTCAGAAACAGCACCTCTGCTCCCATGAGCTTCATAAGGCGAATGGGCAGCACCACGTCCGTGATGGAATATCCCTCGTAATAGTGAACACGGCCCTGCATACACACAACCGGCACACCCTTTATGTAGCCAAATACATAGCGGCCCACATGGCCTTCTGCAGTAGAAACCGGAAATCCCTCAATCTTTCCGTAATCCAGAGTTGCCTCCACCTGAATGGTGCCGGCGTAATCTCCAAGGCCCGACCCCAATACCAGCGCTATCTTCGGGGCAAAATCCACCTGTTTCTTAAAACTCTCGTAGCATTTCTGCAACTTTTCATAAACCGCATTCATATACCTTTCTCCTATATCACATGTGTCAGACACATATCTTTCAAGCTATAACTCCCATCCGGATTTTATAAATCCCGCACCATCTGCCTGTAATCCAGGAACTCAAAGCCCAGAGACTTGTACAGTGCAATGGCCTTTTTATTTTCTTCGGTGACTTCCAGACGGAAGCGTTTCACCTGGGGATGACTCTCCATCACCCATTTAAAGAAGGCTGTCCCATAGCCCTTGCCCCGGGCCTCCTCTTTTATAAAAAGTTCCTCAAGCATGAGACATCTGCCGCCTACTTCGCAGGCATAAAACAAGGTCACATAAGCAAAACCGACGATTGCGTCCGCTTCCTTTAATACATAGCCTGTAAGCACCGGGTCCGGACTCACTGCATCTTCAAAGGTCTGGGCCAGCACCTCCATAGGAACCGGATGACACACGGCATCGCTGTGGTAAAACTCCTCCACCATCTCCAGCACAGGCGTGCGCATCTCTTCTGTCATTTTTTCGATCCGAATCATGGTCTTTCCCCTTTTCTTTTGTCCCTCTCATTATACGACAGCCAGAGGAAATTGTAAACAATCCTCTGGCTGCTCTTCCCTTGATTTTTATTCTTTTACAGACTGGGCCCGGGCTTTCATTTCCTTCTTGCGCCGGGTCATCATGCCTCCGATGCGGCCGGTTTCTTTGGAGGAAAGGGACTTCCAGCCATTCTCTTTGACCCTGTCCAAAAGCCCCAGCTCTTCCGCAATTTCATACTTCATCTGCTCCTCTGGTTCCAAATGCTCCCAGTCGATTTTATTTTCTTTTTTCTTAGACATAAAAAGGTGATACTCCTTTCCAGATTTTTCTAAATAGGAGTATCACCACTTTTTCAGCCTTTATACTATTTTTCTTTTCCCCCTTAGACCTCCGGCATGATAATGGCTGCGATAATGTATACGATCAGTCCGGTTCCTATGCTGCAGACAGTCAGGATCGCCCAGATCAGGCGGATAACAGTAGGATCTATATTGAAATACTCTCCAATACCTCCGCATACACCGCAGATCATTTTGTTATTTAATGACCGTTTCAATTTCTTTTCCATGCTCTTTTGTCCTCCCTTACGCTATCAATTATCCGTAAAATGAATCTTAATGCTTCCCACAGCGCAGTCCAGTTCTATCCGGCCGACTGCTCCGTTGTTGATGCTCTTGTCGTTGGCAAGACCTCCGTAGGACTGCTCTCCCAGGAGGATCTCTCCAATGGCTGCATCAATTTCATAGTTGTAGTTTGCGAAGCTTCCCTGCAGACCAACTTCCAGTTCACCGGCTCCGCAGTTGCCTTCCAGGTGATTTCCCACAAACGCATCCACCTGGATCCGGCCTGCTCCCACGGACAATTCCGCCTCTCCGGAAACCTCCAGCCGCTCAATGACGCATTCTCCGGCGCCTACATCCAGGCTGCACTCTCCCACCTGCAGCGTCCCGGCTTCCAGATATCCTGCGCCCAGATCCACGGACAGCTCCTGCAGCTTTGTCTCCGGAATATAAACAGCCAGATCCAGATTTTCCAGGGTGCTTTTCCGCTTATCTTCCAGATGCAGCTCCTGCTCCTCTACCCAGCATTTAAAATATTTCCCGGTGTTTTCGGCCAGTACATAAATATCCTCTCCTGCATGGGTAACGATCCGCACTGCTCCGTAAGCTATATCAATCTCCAACTCCCGGACATTATCTGTAATAGTCTTGCTGTATTCATAATCATCCACTGCAGGAATCTCAGATATCTGTCCTGCCTCTGCAGCCGGCTTCTCAGACACCGATCCCCGCTCCCCTGCAGTTATCTCCTGATCCTCCCATACATTGAACAGGTCCTCTCTTGCAGCCTTTTTCAGGAACTGATCCGGCAGACCCATAGCCGAACCAATTGACACCAGCACTACTCCCAATACCAGAAATACTCCACATATAATCAAACTCACTTTGGTAAAAGTCTTCATGCAGTACCTGCCTCCTTTCTTTTCTGAAACGGTATGCTAAGCAATCTCACAATACCGCGAATCAGCCAGGGAATGAACTTCACGCAGCACCAGACGATCAGAAGCGTACCCAGTCCACCGATGGCCAGCAGCAGGCATCCGATCCCGGCCAGCGCAAGCCCCGCGGCAGGTGTAAGAAACGCTTTTACGATACCGAATCCGATCATCACAACACCTGCAATCAGAAGCGCAAGTGCTGCTGCTCCGATACCGATAGCCAAGGCCACAACTGTCACAACAACTGTAAAAAGTACTGCCAGAATTATGATCGCCAGCGGCACGATAACCGGGAATAGCAGAATACACAGCAGTACCAGAAACGCAACCTTCCAGCCGTTGGTCCTCTGTTTCTGTTCTGTCCAAGGAGATGTCTGCTGATCCGCCGCTGCCCTGGGGCCCAGCTCCTGGCTCTGTTCGAACCTGCTGTCCCGATAGCCTCTTTCAGAGAATTCACCATCTCCTTCTCCAAGGCCCGCCTTAATGGTCCGGGCCACCTTTTCGGGACTTCCCAGTTCCTTTATGATCTGCTCTTCTTTTTCCGGGCCTGCATCATCAAAATAATCCATATAATACTGCATGGCCTCCATCCGCTCATCCTGGGAAATATCCTGGAGCAGTCTCTCCAGTTCCCGTAAAAATTGTTCTTTTTTCATATATTACTCCCCCGCAAAGATAACTGATATTCTCGCTGTATAGGTTTTCCATTCGCTCCGATACAATTCCAGCTGGGCTCTTCCAGCCTCCGTTATTTTATAATACCGTCTGTTCCGCCCGCCAAATTCCATATCATAGACCTCCAGACAGCCATCCTGCTGCAGCCTTCGAAGCACGGGATACAGGGTAGATTCTGAAATTTCAATGGCCTGCCTCACATCCTGGGTGATCTTATATCCATAAGTGCCCCTGGCCTCTTTGGACACGACAGCCAGTACAATGGCATCCAGAAGGGCTGCCCCTGTGTTAAATACCATTCCATCCTCTCCTTCTCGTAAGCTTTTATATTCTATAAAAATATAATATTGTTTTTATGAGAATATTATATGTCGTATAATATGGTTTTGTCAATACCATTCGAAAAAAAAATAACAAACGTACAAAAAATCGTTTTCAGGATTCAACTTTTCTCTTTGCTTTTTACCAAATCAGGGTATTATAAATGGTCTAACGCAAGATAATAGTGAAATAAAAGAAAATGGAGGCTTTTATATGAGCAAAAAAATTACCGCAGAAGATCTGACCGCTTTTCAGACCTATTTAATTGAAGACGAAAAAAGCAATGCCACTCTCGAAAAATACATGCGGGATATCCGTCATTTTATACTTTACAATGCAGGACGCCCTATCGACAAATTGCTCCTGCTTGAGTACAAATCCACATTAGAAAAAGAGTATGCCATAACAAGCGCCAACTCTATGCTGGCAGCACTCAATGCCTTTTTGCGGTTCATGGGCTGGCATGAACTATGCATCAAACAATTCCGCGTGCAAAAGCCAGTATATTGCCCGGAAGAAAAAGAACTTACCAAAGCCGAATATATCCGCCTTGTAGAAACCGCCAGAAGGACAGGAAATGAAAAGTTGTATTTTATTTTGCAGACCATTTGCAGCACCGGTATCCGGGTCAGTGAACTGCAGCACATTACCGTGGAGTCTCTAAAAAGCGGGAAAGCCATCGTCCAATGCAAGGGCAAGACCCGGGTCATCTTCCTGGTGCGGGATCTGCAAAAAAAACTGCTTGGCTACACCAGACAGCAGGGTATCAAAAGCGGCCCCATCTTTATTACCCGGCACAAAAAGCCAGTTAACCGCAGCTGTATCTGGCGGGATATGAAGGCCTTATGCAAACAAGCCCATGTTGCCCCCGGCAAAGTATTTCCTCACAATCTCAGGCATCTGTTTGCACGGATCTTTTATCAACAGGAAAAAGACATTTCCAAACTGGCTGATGTTTTAGGACATTCCAGCATCAATACCACCCGCATCTATATCATTTCCACAGGAAAAGAGCATTGCCGATACATGGAGAGTATGCAGTTGATCATATAAAAAGCCGATGCAGAAGCACCGGCAAAAATCACATAATAAGCGTTATGTTGCAAAACAGCAAAATGTATACGCTAAATCCAAATTCAGATTGACATTGTATCATATTTCTACATAATTTGCAAGCAGGCAAATGATATTTTAGAAGGATTACATCTTCAGATACCACAACGAAGGATGAAACTGCAGTTTGTAAGAACCTCTTTTGCAACATAACGCTTATTATGTTGCAGCCCCAGGAAACAGAACCTTTTGTCCTGGGAATTCTCTGCTGTTACAGAACAACGCGAAGAACAAAAACATTGTTTTGCACACTGAACTGGCAGTTCCCTCCCAGGCGTTCTGCCATATAACGAATGCTTTGGGTTCCATACCCATGCCCTCGTCTGTCGGATGTGGGTAATCCATCCACAAATACTGGCTTTTTCCCAAAGGGGTTCTTCACAGACAGGAGCAGCTTTCCGTTTGAATTCTTCAGCATGAACACGATTCTGCGTTCTGCTGCCGGCAGTTCCTTCTGGGCATTCAATGCATTATCCAGTGCATTGGAAATAATGGAAGAAAAAATGATCTCATCTGTAGTGAGCGCTTCCACTTCTACCGTAGCTGCAAAATCAGTGTGCCACTCCCGGCATTTTGACTCAAAGTTACTGAGAATGTAGTTAACAGTATCATTTTCACAATAGCGCTTTAAAGAGACTGATTCTACCTGGGCCCGGAAACCGGAGATCATTTTGAGAGAATTCTCCTTGTCTCCCTGCTCAATACTGAATGCAAGATTTTCCAGCAGCAGGCGCATATCATGACGGAGCAGCCTGGTCTCAAGTTCACTTTTCTTAATTGCCTGAATTTCCTTTTCCTGCTGCTCCATGGTGATCCGGATGATCTGCTCCTTTCGCTCTGCCGCTACCTGTTTCTCATGTTCTTTGTAATAAATGACACAAAAAGCCAAATAAACGATGCACAAAAAGAACGGCAAAAATTCAACTGCAGTCCGGTTGTTATGAAGCCAGAATTCCGTATAGATTCCCATGGTATAATCAAATCCGTAGTAAATGATGGGGACCATGGAGAAGATCAGGACGCTGCGCGTATCTTTATTATATATCTCAGAAATATACGCAGACAGACGGCTCAATACCAAGATACCCACGATCAGCAACGTAACGATCCGCGTAAGCTGATTGACCGTATAACTCTCCGTAAGGGTTTCCATCAACAGTCCAAACCACTTCGCTGGCTGACAGCACAGATATGCGGAGCATACTGCTGCAAGTGCCGTCACAATCCGCTTACGATATCCAAGGCACAGCAAAAGAACAGTCGGAAGATGTGTAATGAAAGGATACAGCTTCCATACGACTGTTTCACTGAAAGCTATATAGGAAAAGACTTGCAACATACCGCATACCACAAAAAGTACCAGCACACTGACTACGTTCTTTTTTGAGAACTGCACTCCCGCAAAAGCTACAGACAGCAGGATTCCAAACAAAAGAATCATTGTGTAATGGTTAAAAAACAGAACGGTGTCAAGCATCACGGGTCACCTGCTTTCCCAAATATTGCCGAAAAATAGGCTGTCTCAAACTCCTTTTGGCACCTACGGGAAATAGGCACCCTTTGTCCTGATCTCATAATGATTTCTTTCTGAAAATACGTATCGATATGATAGAAATTAACGATATAACTGCGATGGCATTTGAAAAATCCATCTTCCGGGAAAAGTTTGTCCTCAAAAGAATACAGAGGATTTATGGATTCTATGGTCTTTCCGCCGGATAATACAAACAACACATGTTTATTCTGGGCTTCGATGTACTCGATGGTGGACATCTCCACACGATGTATGGCATCTGTGCTCCTCACCACAATACATCGGACTTCCTTTCGAATGTCGGAGACCAATTCCTCCAGACATTCAAACAGTTTTTCGGGACTTACCGGTTTCAGTAAATAGTTACTGGCCCTGACTGTATAGGAGTCCACGGCAAAATCAACAGATGAGGTAAGAAAAACGATCTTAACTGTTTTATCGTACTCTCGTATCTCCCTGGCCGTCTCGATCCCATTCAGCAAGGGCATGACCACATCCAGAAGAATAATATCCAAAGGTTGGTCCGCATGTGACCGAAGCAGCGCATCCCCGTCTTCGAACAGCTCCGTAGCAATATCTTGCGGTCCGTCATCCCAATGGTCGATCATGAACTTTGTTTGATGCAAAAATGTTGCAGAATCATCACAAATACCAATTCTAATCATTTTGCCACCTCCTTTGCTAAAAACTTGTTTTCATTATATCAAATTCAGGAAAACAGTTCAATGATATCGACCGACCGTTCACACCCTAAAAGCTGTAATTCACTCCTGCATCAGAAGAATGTGCACTTTTTTTGGTACCATGGGGCTGGTTAGAATTGGGTGGTTATACCTGCAAATAAAAATCGTAGATTTTTCTACGGGAAAACGAGGTACATATTCATGGCAAAAGAAAGAACTTCCACAACACACAAGATTCTTACAGCAGTCGGAACCGTGCTGTGCATTATTCTCCTTCCGATTCTGTTGATCAACCTTTCACTGATCATTAAGAGCTATACAAACCAGGAGGAAGTTCCCAGTGTCGGCGGCTATCTGCCTCTGATCGTGCTGACCGATTCTATGTATCCTGAGATCAAAAGCGGAGACCTGATCATCTGCCATACTGCAGAGGCCGAAGAGATTCAGAAAAAAGATGTGATCGCCTTTTTTGACCCTGCCGGAAACGGAACGACTATCGTGACCCACCGTGTTGTTGAAATCGTAGAAGAAAACGGCGAGCTGCTCTTCCGCACTGGGGGGGACAACAATAATACTGCGGATAAGGATCTGGTTCCCGCAGACAACCTGGTAGGCATCTATCGAACCCGGATTCCCGGTGCCGGTAATATTGCCATGTTCATGCAGTCCACCACCGGCCTCATCCTCTGCGTTGTCCTCCCTATCATTCTACTGGTGGCCTACGATGTGATCCGCCGCCGGATCTATGAAAAGAACAAGCAGAATGAAAACGCCGCTCTACTTGCGGAGCTGGCGGCTCTGCGGGCGGAAAAAGCAGAAAAAGAAAAGGCTGCCGCCGCTGCCGATACAGGCAAAGGCAACGGTGCTTCTTAATCTATCGTATATTCTTCCTCCGGAAGCCACGTCCCGGGGTTGATATAAAATGCCGCGGCATTCTCTGCGGATGGGTTGTTCGTACACGGATGTCCGGTGTACTATCTCTTTCACCGGAAGGGGAAGAATTAAAAAAAGCTGAAAAGCTGAAAAGAAAGGAGTTTTTTCTACTATGAAGAAAAACACAATGATGAGAGCTGCTTCCGCTCTTTTAGTAGCAGTTCTCCTTACCACCTGTACTATTAGTGGTACATTTGCAAAGTATACTACCCAGGATAGCGGCTCTGACACTGCACGAGTAGCTAAGTGGGGCGTTGAACTTCAAGTAATCGGAAATCTTTACGGGGAAACTTATTTAGATGCGATTGTTGCAGACAATGCTGATACAGATGGTGCGGATACTACCAATTTATCTGTTCAGGCCTATGATTATGCAACCACAGATGACGATGTAGTTGCTCCCGGAACATTGAATGAAAACGGCCTCAGTATTTCCTTAAATGGTACCCCCGAGGTTGACGGCCAGGTTGTTACAACTATCGAGTATGAAAACATTTACCTTACCAAAGGTAGCTATGGCGTCATGGCAGCCGTTGCTTCCGATGTGGTTACAAAAGAGAACTTCGCTACACACGGCACTTTATATACTTATGATAGCACTACCAAGAAATATAGCGTCGCTGCTACATATACCGATACCACCTACTATACTCTTGAAGACAATGTAACTCTTATTGATGATTACTATCCTGTAGAGTACAAGATGACAGGTACATTGGCAAATTACAATACCGGCTACGATGCTGTTCTCAGCACAGACACTCTGGCTAAAGTGATTGAGAATTTCACAAGCGGACTTGGCACAAAAGGTAGTCCCTCTGTAGATGCAGGCAAGACCACCTGCACCTGGACAAAAGATTTTACTGCTAATACCGATCTTAACACTGCTCTCAAAATCGGCGGTCAGAACATCTTCTGGAAATGGGACTTTGAAAACAACACTTCTCCTTGCAGCGGCGACAATTCCTGTAACTTCTGTAAAGCAGATACCATCTTAGGCGATCTGGCTGCCGGTAGTGTCGCTACAGCAGTTGTAAAACTGGTTGATAACGGTTCTGATCCCGCTTACTACGCAGCTCCTACCCCGGCAACCGGTGCAGCAGCTAACGACTATAACCTTGAAACCGGTCTTAGCATTAATATTACTGTAACTCAGGTTGACTAATTTTCGTCTTCGGACAATCTAACTCTCTCGGATATAGCTTTCGCCCATACCAACCGTGGCAGGGTATGGGCGATTCATTTCCGAATTTTTCACAGGCCGAAAGGATTTCGGCTTTTGAAAAGTCCGGAAATTCAATCAGACCAGGATAGAATGGAGGCTTGGACGCATTATGGTAAAGAACAACACAAATACTAAATGGATATGGCTGTCTGCTCTCCTTCTTTTTGTCTGCGTGGCTTCTACTACCATGGTTGTCACAAACAGACTGAACGGATTTCTCCTGGATGACTCCGGTGCTATTTCTCTGATTCCGGAACATGCGACGGATAACTCCGCTTCGGAGGGTACAACGCCCCAAGCGGTAAAGCCTTCTGTAATACCAAACGATGCAGCTGCACCCATTACCCAGACTGACCCTGTCACCACTCCCGGCTTTGAAGTCAGTGACGATCGGACAGTCTGGAGCACCACGACCCAGGTAGATATCTTCCGTGTTTGTTACAAAAATGACCAACAGGTTATTACCGTAAACAGTGGAACCGATGACAAGATCATTGCTCCAGGCACAGAAAATTCCTATACCTTCAAGCTGAAGAACACCGGTGATGTAGCTATGGAGTACGTGGTTACTGTGGATGCCTATTTTACTCCCGGCCATATTGTTATTCCCGTTACCGGCAGACTGAGCCGCTACGACGGCCGCTGGGTAGTAGGCGATCAGGATACCTATGTAGACATGGCTACCCTGAATACTGCCCGGGACAGGGATTTCCTGGGAGCTTACAAATATACTTACTACACCCTGGACTGGCGCTGGCCCTTTGAAAGCGGCGATGACCAGCTGGATACCTGGTTGGGCAATTTAGCAGATGGGCAGGATATGACTCTTACCATTGTCATCAACACCACCGGCACCGAATATTCCGAATTGGATCTTCAGACCGGCATTACACCGCCCCAGACCGGAGACAATGCTTTGCTCTCCCTGTGGTTCGCATTACTGATAAGTTCCTTTGTATTGATCCTTATTCTTATTTTTTATAAAGTCAAAGACAGACAACGAGAAGATACGGAGGCTGAGCAAGTTGAACACGAAGACCCGGACACAACCTAAATGGAAAGATATCCTTCGCTTATTTTTTCTGATCCTGTGCGGAGGGATCCTGGGCATAAACATTTACCTGACCAATGCCAGAAGCCTTGTGGGAAATCAACTTCCCATGCCCTTTGGTTACGGAGCGGCCATAGTCCTCTCCGGCAGTATGGAACCGGAATTTTCCAAAGGGGATCTGATCATCGTGAAGGAGACCGATACATTTTCTGTCAATAACATTGTGGTATTTCAGGACGGAAGTAGTCTTGTAGTCCACAGGATCATAGAAATTCAAGGCGATATCATTACCACAAAAGGGGATGCCAACAACGCGGCGGACGATCCTATCCCCCTTTCAGCTATCAAAGGAACTGTGCTGCTTTCTGTTCCTTTTGTAGGAAATGTGGTAAGTCTTCTAAAAACTCCTTTTGGCACCCTTTGCATGATTGCTGCCGCCGTAGCCCTCACTGAGATTCCGCGCAGAAAAGAAAAGCAAAGAGATTATGAGCAGCGTCAGGCTATAATCGACGAGATTAAACGCCTGAAAGAAGAACAGCAGAATTAAAGAAAAGAGGTGAAGCAGAACCGTGGTAAGACAGAATAAAACAGCTCATTTTAATATTCCCATGTGTATTGCCTGTGTTCTGCTTTGTCTTACACTTTTATCCATACACATGACCAGCGGGCTTTTTGCCCGATATACTACTTCTGACTCTGCCATGGACTCTGCAAGAGTTGCAGCCTTCCATGTAACAGAGAGCAGACGTTCTTTTAGCGAGGAACTGGTTCTACCCCTTTCTCCGGGTACTTTTGAAACCCAGATTCTGGTCACCAACCAAAGCGAAGTGGCCATTCAATATGAAATCCACGTGGAAAATGTTACACGGAACGTTCCTCTTCAATTCCAGATCGGTACCGATTCTCCCAGTTTTACAGATTCCGCCGCCCTTTATAGCCTTGCCCCTGACTCCCAAGATACATATACCATCACCATAATATGGGAGCAGGAAAATGCCTGGTACTATGCCGGAATGGTGGATCTTATCGAAATCACATTATCTGCACAGCAGACAGATTAAGAAAGGAGTCTCTATGAAAAAAGGAATACACCTTTTAAAAAGCATCCGGTTTGACAAATACGGCGTGTATTTCCTGCTGTCCCTTTTTGTTTTACTCTTAATCGGAGGCACCGTTGCTAAATATATTTATGAAACTGGTGGAAAAAATCTTTTTTCCGCCAAAAATTTTTATTTCAGCAGTAATCTGCTGAAAGAAGAGGCTGCGACATACACTTTAAATTCTACTGCTACAGAGGTTACCTTTACTTTGGGAAACAACGCAGATGACCTGCGTTGTTCTGAAGAGAACATCACCTATGTCATTACCGTTACCGGCGGAACAACTCCTGCCACTTTAAATATTTCTGAGGGGATTCTGGAAAAAGACATAGTCAGCACAGAAAGCATCACACTTTCCGGTCTAAAGAGCGGGGAAACCTATACGGTAACTGCTGTTGGTACTACAGGAGAAGGAAATTCCGGCTATAAGAAAACACTCAGCGCCACCTTTACTCTTTCCGGCGCCACCGGCAACCTGTATAAATATCTGGATACTTCAAACAGCGCTTATGTGATGTTAACCGTCTGGTCTGAGAACATCCATGGAGATATTTCCGTGGTATATGAACCTGATGGATTGATTCCAGACAATACAGACTCTGTCCTGCGAAACGTGACCAATTACGCAAATGGCATTTACAGCCGGATCATCTTTGAAGACACCACCAATTTTCAAACTGCTTATTCTTCTTATACCTACAGATTTTTTACCAATACTCCTGACAGTATCCGTATTGACGATTTTGATATAAAAATGGACGGTACCCATATTGCGGGTATAGGAACACCATAATAAGAAAGGAGCGTATAAAAAATGAAGAGAACTTTTTTTCTTAAATTCTTTTGCACACTCTCTTTAGCTCTTTTTCTGCTCTTTACTCTCCGATTCTCGTTTTCCTTCGCAGCAGACGGTACTCCTGCCGTTTCCATTGAAAACAACGGATCCCGGCTGGCGGCACAAACGGAAAATATCCAATCTCCTGTATATCAGTGGCAGACTGCTGATGCAGCCGACGGCACTTATACGGATATTTTAGGCGCCACCGGAAAATATTATGACATCACCGCTGATGATGAAGGAACTTATATACGGTTGCTTGTCAATGGACTCACCAGTGAGCCTGTGGGCCCCATAGGAAAATTGATAACCCTTGATATTGGCCAAGGCGCAATTACCTTGGGTGCAAATTACAACGGCAAAGACTCAAACGGCAATGCAGTTTCGGGTGTTCACGAGGCGACTAACCTGTATGTGATTGTTCATAGCACCAAAGAAACTAAGACGACAAACAACATTTCTTTTACAGGCAATATAACGGATAAGCCCTTTGACGTAACTCTTTCCGGTGTAAATATGGGGGCAACTCCCACCAATCACACTCAGCAGCCAGGCTCTAGTGGAAGCCAAACACCTACCAGTGGGCAAATTAATATCCCAGCAACCCAATCAGCCAACAAAAATGTTACCTTGCGACTAAAGGGCGAAAATATTGTTCGATATATTCAATACTACAATGGCGGCGACAGCAGTTCTCCGATCACGGTTTCGTCGTCTTTAAAAATCACAGATATAAACGGTGACGGTGCGGCAGATAGCTCTCTTTATGTGCCTGTCAAACTTTCTGCCGAAGAGATTGACGACTTTGTAAAAACCAACACAAATTACAATCACTGGAATGCCGGCATCGGAGGCATAGACAGCAACTCTCTTGTTCAGAATTTACATATTGCAGGGGGGAAAATACAAGTTGTAACAACTTTAGGCGACAACTGTACTGCAATCGGAGCAGGCGGCAACGGTTACTGTCAGATGGAAATCTCCGGCGGCGAGGTAATTGCGCATTGTAATGGTACAGGTGCTGCGATTGGCGGCGGTATCGGCTGGAACGCCGCAGGCGGTACATCAAATGTTTTGATTTCAGGTGGTAAGATTTATGCAAAAAACCACGCAATGATCCAAAGCGGCGATGAACTCGTAGGCGGTGTTGCCATTGGTTCAGGAAGTTCTTTCCATAAAGCAGGGAGCGAAGGCAAGGTAACGATCACCGGTGGTTATGTTGAGGCTTATGGCACCTTCGGAAACGGTATTGGCGGAGGCAATAGTTCCAGCAGTACCGGCGGTCAGGCCACCGTTTCTATCTCCGGCGGTCAGGTAACTGCCACTTCCATCGGTGGTGGTAACAGTAAAAAGGGTGCGGGCGGGGCCGCTACTGTTACGGTCAGTGGAACAGCTGATGTTACATTAAATGGCGGTATCGGCGGCGGTGACAGCGAGTCCGGTGACGGTGGAGCGGCTACCATCACAGTAACCGGCGGGTCTCTTCAGTGTGGAGGCGTAATCGGCGGCGGCAACGGCGGCGACAACGGTAACGGCGGTACTGCTGCCATCCATGTAAGTAACGGAAAACTCACTTCTCAATCTGTGGGCGGCGGCATCGGCGGTACCTCTGGAAACGGCGGCAGTGCACAGATTACCATTTCCGGGGGAACCATAGAAACCGGTTCTATTGGCGGTGGTGATACATTAAACCCGAGCGGAAACCTGGGATATGCAAAAGCTGATATCAGCGGCGGTGACATTATCGGGCAGTTTATTATGGCTACGGGAGGTACAGAACCTTGTACCTTTACCATGACCGGCGGCACTTTGCATGATGTGAATACTGCAGATACTTCAAAATACAACTATGTTCAAAAAAACGGTGCGGCTGTTTATATGGACGATCCCAATGGTATCGCAACACTCTCCGGTGGAACGATTTTGAATTGTTCTGCCCAAAATGGTGGCGCAGTTTATATGACAGCAGGTAAATTTATGATTTTAGGCACCGGTTCCATAGCCAATTGCACGGCTGAACAGATTGGCGGAGCCCTTTATCTGGGTGGAGGCACCCTGACTGTAGAGGGCGGAAGCATCAAATCCAATCAGGCCATTGATGGCGGCGGTGTTTACCTGGGTGGCGGCATCATGACCGTCACTGCCGGCGAAATTACCAATAACACTGCTTCCGGCAACGGCGGCGGAGCTTTTGTAGATGGCGGTAACGTTGTCGTTAACGGCGGAACCATCTCTTATAATACTGCAACCAATTACGGCGGGGGCATCACCGTAAACAATGGTAATTATACTATGACCGGCGGCAACGTTGACGGCAACAAGTCTCTTTCTGCTTCCGGCGGCGGCATTTACGTTTCTGCCAATGCTTCCGATGTTACCGTTGATATTTTCAGCGGTTCTGTAAGTCAGAACTCCGCCAAATTGAGCGGAGGTGCTCTGGCTGTCGTAGGTAAAGCAAACGGAACGGAAAATATCAATGTTACTATTGGTGTAAACGAAAAGCATTACGACTCAGAGGGAAATCCAATTCCTTGTGAACATGGATCTGCCACTGCCCTCTCCTGTCCTGTTATCCAAAACAACTCTGCCGAAGCAAGCGGCGGTGCTATCTTTGTTACCGGAAACGAAAAGACTGCTTTGAATCTTTACTGTCTGCAGGAATCCGGCAGTCAGGTTACTGACGGTGACTCCCAAAGCAATTTTATGAAAATGGAAGGCGGCAAAGTGTTGATCACCACTTCATTAGAACAAGATGAAGCCTGGCAGACCTCCATGTACGGTAACACCACGATTGAAAATACCATCTATGTAACGGGTGGCCAGATGGATGTATGGGGCAAAATGACCAATCCCCGTATTTCTGAAATTATTACTGTAGATGTAGAAAAGGAAGGGGATTACTTCAAAGATCATCGTGATGTATTTATGTATTACAAATTACATTATTACGAAAACTTTACTGACCAGTTTACACATATAACAACCGGACAGTACAAGTCGCAAGAAATCACCAAAGACGAATTTGTAACCATCAGCGGCAACATCTACAGTCACCCCGGTTACAATATCGTTGGATGGAATACGGATCCGGATGGAAATCACAACTATCCTGTGGGGTCTGATCCGAAAAACCCTTCCCATGGTTGGTATGATGTAGGTAAATCTTATCTGTTTGACGGTAACCCCATCGGTGACTTGGTGATCTATGCTATTTGGGAAGCTAACGGATACACCGTTGTTTACGATCCCAATATCCCTGCAGGTATAACTTATACCGGCGCCATGGAAACTCAGATTTTTACTTATGATCTGCCGATTCAGTTGAGTAAAAACCAGTATGGTTATCCCGGATATAAATTTATAGGCTGGTGCAGACAGTCAGATGGTTCTGGTGAAATTTACACAGATCAGCAGCTCGTGACCAATCTGACGTCAGAAAAGGGCGAGGTCGTGACCCTCTATGCCCAGTGGACTCCCTGCACACATACACCAGAAGACCATGTATATACATACTCCGTTATTGATGACGGAAACACCTTAAAACGAGAATGTTCCTGCAAAGGCTACAGTGAGACGGCTGCTCTCTCTGCTTCAAGCCGAGCCTACAATCAACTGCCACTGGCTGCCAAAGTGACGTATTCTTCCGCTTGGCAACCGGAGATCGTTTATAAAAAGGGAGAAGCAATTCTTGAGGAAGCCCCCATTTTTGCAGGGACCTATACTGCTTCTGTCTCTGAAGGCGGTAAAACTGCCAGTGTAACCTATACTATAGAAAAATCGGTGCAGCCGGCACCGGAAAAACCCATTGTATATAGTGCTGTTATCGATTCTCTCAACGGCGCTTCCACACTGAATGTCTACCCGGCAGCAGATTCTCCTTTAAGAGGAACGGATCCTTCCTATGACAGTACAACTCAATATCAAATTGTTTACTATGTGGGAGAGACCCGAAAAGAGACCGAATGGAAAAACGGAGAAAAACTGGAGGGCGGTTTTGCCGCTTCCTTTGTGTTGGATGTGGCTTTGACCAATTATTACATCTATGCCCGCTATTCCGAAGGCACCAACTATAAAGCCTCTCCCACCACCGCTGCAGACAGTGTATATTTCTTTGCCGGCGATGTGAATGTCCATGTCTCCTGTGGAGATGGTGTTTTCTATGACCTTGTGGTGGCGGATGGCAATGAGGATCAGGTAAATGGTATCGCCCTTACCATTAAAGCAGAGGATGGCTACTACTTCCCGAAGGATTATCAAATTCAGGTTGACACGGTAGAAGCGGATGGAAAACAAGCCGTTCTGACTGAAAAAGAGACCTTTTCCAAATATCAGCTGGATTCCATCCCCAAGAATTGTGATATTTATATCACAATTCCGGATGCCGCAAAGATTCCTACTATGGACGTGAAACTTGCAGAAAAGCAGATCTTTGATAAGATCACAACCACGGCTGCAACCATTAGTCATGATTCTTCCTTTACCATCTGTTTCCACGTTCAGAATTATGACCCCACTGCATATGCCGCCCTGGTATTGGATTTTAATTACCCGCTTCCACAGGATACCACATTAATTCTACAGAATCGAACCAATGGAAAGTACTATTGGACTTTGATCACAACGCCCACTACACAGATTTCTCTGAGCCAGTTTGTGCGTATGGGAACAGCGGACGAAGTGTTTTCTCCCACCAAAGGTGAGCTGGAATTGCAGTTTATTATAGACTTCTCTGAAACTGCAAACGGAATTTCCCAAGAGACACTGAACACAACACTAACAGCGTATGAAACAACCGGTTCCCGGGCGCCTCAAGTGTCTCATGACGGAACTACCAATCTCAAGAATATCGGCAGTTTCTCTTTTATGACACAGGGCGACCAACTGACCCAAGCCGTGACTTGTACTTATACTCCGTCTCAAGGCGCAACCTCCAAATGGGACAATCGCAAAGGTTCTCTGGTACTCATTCCGCTTACAGATCTGCCTGCAGATGCCCGGGTGATCTATACCACCGGAAACTACACAACTGTATTTTATCAGAATAGCAAGGGGTATTTTATCCTTCCCTTATCCGTATCCGACAGTGACGTTTTGAATCTAACACTGGCTTCTGACCTGTTTCCTTCTATCGTCACAGATTACGAATTTACTATTAAATGGCTGATGTCAGAATCTATTGCAGCCGTTGCGCCCATGAACGGAGAACTTCTGGCGGAGACCACCATGATTTTCACAAACGAGATCCTAAAATCTCCTGCTTTAAAAATTACCAGCGACAAGCGGCTCTACTCTGGCAATGAAACCATGCTGGCTTCCGTTTCCTGGGCAAACATCCCCACTTATTGTGACATGGAAGTCACCTTGATGCGTCGAAGCGATACCGGAGTATATACCAACACCGGTTGGAGTACCGAGGTGGAAGCAATCGGCTCTAGTTCCTGTGAGCTGCCTGTCACACTGGCCGGCCAGAGCCCCGGCAGCTACTGTCTGCAGATTGCCGTTATGGACGGTTTGATCAAAATAAAGGAATTAAACTTTTATTTTATCATTGAAAAGTAAAAAGGGGGCGATGACGGAAAATCCGTCATCGCCCGTTCTCTTTATACTCTTCTATCTGGTAATGGTTCCGTCCAGATCCCACAGACCTTCCCATCCGGAAGCGCCCGGCCACAGGAATACCTGGCCTTTGATGAGGCGGCAGTTTTTGTCTGCCCTGGCAATCATATCCATTTCTTCATCGGTCAAGGGGTCCTCTACAGCACACTTCAGATTGCTGATGTACTGAGGCTCTTTTACAGAGAAAGGAATGGGGATCTGGCCCCTCTGCACTGCCCACTTCAGACAAATCAGGGCCGGATGCACACCGTGGCGCTCTGCGATCTCTACGATCTCCGGCATCTGGGTATCTGCCACATCCTCGGCGGTACGGTCACGCTCCGGCCGGGAGGGGGAACCAATGGGACAATATCCGATAGGCTGGATATTGTGAGCCACTGCGTAATCAAACAGTTCCTGCTGCTGGAAACCGGGATGACACTCCAACTCCAGAGCTGCCGGCTGAATCCGGCACAGAGGCAGGACTGCCTCCAGCTTGGGAATGGTCATATTGGACATGCCGATATAACGGACCAGTCCCATATCCACCAGCTGCTCACACTGACGCCAGGTATCCATGAACTCCTCTACAGAGAAAGGCTTGGAGTCAGGATTACGGGAATCCCCATCGCAGCCCGGCGCATGGTAGTTGGGGAAGGGCCAATGCACAAAGTACAGGTCGATCTGATCCAGCTGCAGATCTGCCAGACTCTTCTTGCAGGACTCCACCACCTGACGATGGCAGTCATTCCATACCTTGGAGGTAATGAACAATTCTTTTCTGGTCACTGCACCTTCCTCAAACAGTTTCTTCAAGACTTCACCGATCCGGTCCTCGTTCTGGTACACAGCCGCGCAGTCCACCAGCCGGTAACCGCTCTTGATGGCACCATACACTGCATTGGAAATCTCTTCGGGACCGTATTTATCAGAGCCAAAGGTGCCCAAACCTACGGAGGGGATTTCCTCTCCCGTAAACAGCTTACGCTTGGGAACCATAGCGGGGTCGATTCTCTCACTCATATTTTCTTCTCCTATTCAAATGTCACTGCAACCTTACCGCACTGTCCGCCTGCCATGAGGGCATATGCCTCGCCTGCCTGCTCCAGAGGGAATTCGTGTGTGATCAGATCTTCGGGATGGATGCCCCAGCGAACCAGACGCTCTACCAGCTCTTCCATTCTCCACAGAGAGGTTACCCAGGAACCGTAAATGGTCTTCTGGCCGTGAATGATGTCCGGGCTGGGATTGAAGGTACAGGT
>JAFTZF010000025.1 GCA_017464645.1 Lachnospiraceae bacterium
ACCATGGCAAGGGTACAGAAACATCCCCCAGTCTGAGAACTTGGCGAGACTGATGATAAATATGCAATACAGAACAGCTGAGGTCCTGTTATCTCCTCCATTGAGGTATGAAAATCAAACCAAAGAAATGCGATAGGAATTCAAATGGATAACAGGAAGTCCGATACGCTCATAGTACCGAAGAAACTGCTAATTACAGTGGAGGGAAGGGGCGTACACTTTATAGCTTAAAGTGAAAAGCCGTATGCCTTAATAGGGCACGTACGGTTTTATGTAGGGGTATGGGGAGTAATCCCCATATCTACTAGAGAAACAAGAGATGAAATCCATGACAAGCCTGATTTTGACATTAAGTTTTTAAAAGCTTTTCATGAGAGCTTGTTTCGAGGGCCTTTTTAACAATTAAATCAAAACCTCTGTCCTTCCTAGGATTTATGAACCTCTCCCAGAAGTTAGGCCTAAAATCTAACAATTGGGAGGTCGGTTCATGAATTCGGGTGGGACAGAGGTTTTGTGTTATTAGCATGGGATATCAAAGAAAAAGCCACAGTGCCTGGCTCGGTTAAAAGCTAGCCTTCTCCCGCAATCACTTTCTCAATCCCGCCCATATCTGCGGCAATATCCGTAAACGAACTCCAATAGCTGCCGATCAGCTTTTTCGTAGCGGACAGGCAGTACAGGTCCAGCAGGGCGTCATGCATGCCGGTGACGGAATTGCGGTCCAGGGTGCGACTTTGGTTGCTGATGATCTTGCCGGGGAAGGTTTCCCGCAGGAGCGCCTCCTCCTTCATGTCGTCCGTGGCCAGGAAAAAGGTGGTCTCCGGGTGGGCGGCAAGCTCCGCCTGCATCAGGGCGATGAACTGCTCTGTAGTGCTCTTGCCCATGGAAACTGCGTTGTCGGTGCGGCGGATGTGTACGCCTACGCAGCGCACTCCAAAAGAAGCGGTCATGTCATCAATGCGCTTCTGCAGAGCAGGGGCGGGAGTGTAGCAGCTGTAGTCTGAGGAGGGATAAAAATGCTCCCAGGTAAAAATATAGACGGGATCAGACAGGGCGCTATAGAAGTCCTGATTCAGGCAGCCGTCTGTTTTATTGTTCAGAATGTCGTCATTGCCGAAGCGCTGGCGGGCCCGCAGCTGGTAAAAGAGCTTGCGGGGATCGTATAAAGAGCGGATGTTGATGAGGGTGAAATCCTGCACCGGCAGGAACAGATCCTCAAAGGTACAATTCAGCTCTGAGCAGGCGTACCAAAGCACGATCAGCTGCTCATTTCTCTTTTTTGCGAGAATTCTTGCAGAATTTATCACACGCATTCTATTGCATAAACCGCCGGAAGGTTGTATGATTAACATAGTATAGTCTGCCTTTCTTAAAATAAAGATGGGTTAAAAATCCGGTCGCAGCAACTGCAGGCGACCTCCTGAAACTATTTTACCACAGGCGGACAAATTTGAAAAGACATAAAGGAGCGCCTATGAATCCTCAGAAATTAAAGAATTTGTTTTTGCGGCAAAGCTATCAGGATGCATGGACTGATTATGAGCGGTCTTTGAAAAAGAGGTATTTTATCCATTGGGATTATGTCATATTAACAGCCTCCAACGAGGAGCAGGCTGAGGCTTATCGGGAACAGATCGACCTGCGTTTGAGCCGGGGATTTTTGCCGGAGCAGACCCACTATGCGGTGCTGCCTGACCCGGACGGAAAGCGGGTGGGCTCAGGCGGAGCGACCTTCCATGTGATGAAATATATCCGGGAGCAGGAAGGACGGCCGGACTGCTTTGCAGGCAAGAGGATCCTGGTGATCCATTCCGGTGGGGATTCCAAGCGAGTGCCCCAGTATTCCGCCTGCGGAAAATTGTTTTCCCCGGTGCCCAGAGAACTGCCCGACGGAAGGCGTTCCACTTTGTTTGACGAGTTTATGATTTCCATGTCCGGAATGCCGGCCCGCTTCAAAGAGGGCATGCTGGTGCTTTCCGGAGATGTACTTTTGATGTTTAATCCGCTGCAGATCGACTGTTCTTTCCGGGGAGCGGCAGCTATCTCCATTAAGGAACATGTGGAGACCGGCAAGAACCACGGCGTGTTCCTGGGGGATTCCAAGGGCAATGTGGGTCAGTTCCTCCACAAGCAGAGCGTGGAGCAGCTGCAGTCTTTAGGCGCAGTCAATGCCCAGGGAAATGTGGATCTGGATACGGGCGCTATTTTGCTGGATGCGGAGCTTCTGCAGGATTTGTTCGGGCTCATCAGTGAGAATGGACAGGTGGTGCCTGAGAAGTTTGAGCGGTTTGTCAATGAAAAGGCCCGGGTCAGCTTCTACGGAGATTTCTTGTATCCGCTGGCAAGTGAGGCCACCTTTGAGCAGTATTTAAAAGAAAAGCCGGAGGGAAGCTTTTGTAAGGAGCTGGAGGAGTGCCGCTATGCCCTGTGGCAGGTGCTGCATCCCTATAGCCTCAAACTGATCTGCTTATCCCCGGCCCAGTTTATTCATTTTGGAACCACACGGGAATTGCTTTCTCTCATGACAGAAGAGATAGAGAATTACGAATTCCTGGATTGGAAGGGACAGATCCTGGGCGTGGAGGAGACGCCGGGAGTCTGCGCTTACAGCAACAGCTATATTGAGCGGGATACAAAGACGCCTGCGTCCTCCTACATCGAGGACAGCTATATTTACAGCGGAAGCTGTGTAGGTGAGCGCTGCGTCATTTCCGGCGTGACCCTGCGGGGACAGCAGATTCCGGACGGAGTGACCATGCACGGGCTGAAGCTGAAGGATGGCCGCTTTGTAGTGCGTATTTACGGAACCTACGACAATCCCAAGGGGATGCTGGAAGAGGGCACGAGCTTTTTGAATACCATTCTGTCCGCGTTCCTGCAGGGAGCAGGATTGACACCGGAGGAGGTTTGGCCGGATCAGGAGCAGTACCTCTGGCTTGCAAAATTGTATCCCATTTGTGATACCATTGAGGAGGCCGTGGAGGCAGCTGTGGCCATGACCCGCATTGCCGCAGGACAGGCTTCTTCGGAAGAAATGCATCAGTACAAAAATGCAGAGCGCACCAGCCTGTACGAGAGCTTTAATCAGGCGGATACGAAAGAGATCCTGGCTTGGCAGCAGAAGCTGACCAGTCAGGTGTGCGTGACTCGTTTCCTGCGGGCATTGGAGCGAAGAGACAGTGTGGATGAAGCCAAGTCCGTATTTGGTGTCCAGGGCATTTCTCCGGCTCAGGTGGAGCGGCTGATATCCATGGCAGAGAGCCTGCCCTTCGGGCTTCGCATGCGCATCTATTACTATTTATCCAAGATGACAGAAGGTTCTGTAAGCGAGGACCTGGAAAATAAATGCTTTGCTTATCTTTGTGACAGCCTTTATGAGGCCAGCATCGGAACCAAGGCAGAGGACAGCGACTATCACATTCGGGAAAAGGAAGTGGTAGTAAAGCTGCCGGTCCGGGTGAATTTTGGCGGCGGCTGGTCGGATACACCGCCTTATTGCAACGAGCACGGCGGCACCGTACTGAACGCGGCTCTGAAGCTGAACGGCATTCTGCCGGTGGTGGTGACCCTGCGCCATATGGAGAAAAAATGCATTGCCCTGTCCAGCACGGACTCCGGGGCATATCACGAATTTACAAGCCTGGAAGAGCTGCAGAGCTGTCACGATCCTTTTGACCCCTTTGCCCTTCACAAGGCAGCCCTGCTGACCTGTGGCATTATACCGCAGCCGGGCGCAGGTGATGGAGAGCAGACTATGGAGGCTATTTACGAAAAGCTCCGGGGCGGACTGTACCTAAATACCGAGGTCATCGGCATCCCCAGAGGCTCAGGCCTTGGTACCAGCAGTATTCTGGCGGGCGCCTGTGTCAAAGGCATTTTTCAGTATATTGGAAAAGAAGTGGAAGAAAATGAATTATACAGCTATGTACTTTGCATGGAGCAGATGATGAGTACCGGCGGCGGCTGGCAGGATCAGGTGGGCGGTCTGACAGAGGGGGCAAAATTGATCCACACCAGGCCCGGTCTGCTGCAGGAGATCCAGGTGGAACATCTGAACATTCCGCCTGCGGCCATGGAGGAATTAAAGGAGCGGTTCGTCCTGATCTATACCGGTCAGCGACGTCTGGCGCGAAATCTCCTGCGGGAGATCGTGGGCGGCTACATCGGCTCCAACCCCAATTCTATCGAGGTGCTTTCCGAGATCCAGAAGAAGGCTCTGCTCATGCGCGCTGAGCTGGAAAAAGGAAATGTTGACGGCTTTGCCAAGCTGCTGGACGAGCATTGGGAGCTGTCCAAGCGCCTGGATCGAGGCTGCACCAACACCTGTATTGAGCAGATTTTCTTAAGCTGCGAGGAATTATTGGACGGAAAGATGATCTGCGGTGCCGGCGGCGGAGGCTTCCTGCAGGCGGTTCTGAAAAAAGGCTGTACCAAAGAGGATCTGCGCCAGCGGATCCGCGCAGTGTTCCAGGACAGCGGTGTGGATGTATGGGACTGTGAACTGATTTAAAGAGAAGAAAGTGAGAAACCATGAAGGTTTTACAGATCAATACAGTCTGCGGAAATGGCAGTGTGGGCCGCATTACAGTGGATATCAGCCATGCCCTGGAAAAGAGCGGGGATGAGTGCCTGATAGCCTACGGCAGGCGGAAGGCCCCCGAAGGGGTGAATGCCTGGCGCTTTGGCACTGACTTGGATATGGGCTTCCATGTGCTCCATACCTTTCTCAAGGGCGAGCACGGCTTTGCCTCCGGGAAGCAGACGAAGAAACTCATTGAAAAAATAAAAACATATGACCCGGATGTGATCCATCTTCACAATATCCACGGCTTTTACCTGGATACGGAGCAGCTGTTTGACTATCTGCGCCGGGCTGGCAAGCCTGTGGTGTGGACTCTCCACGACTGCTGGCCCTTTACCGGCCACTGCGCCTACTTTGATTATGCAGGCTGTGATAAGTGGAAGGAGCAGTGCGAAACCTGCCCCCTGCATCGCAGTGCGTACCCTTACGCCCTGTTCAAGGACAATTCCCGGGGAAATTACATCCGCAAGAAAAAGATGCTAAAGGATCGGCCTATTCCGGGCCTGACCATCGTGACCCCGTCCCGGTGGCTGGCGGATCTGGTACAGGAGTCCTTTTTGCAGGAATACCCCGTGCGGGTGATCCATAACGGCATTGATCTAAGCCGGTTCCGGCCGGACGTATCAGGACAGGGAGCTCTTCGAAAAGAGCTGGGCCTGGAAGATAAATATGTGATCCTGGGCGTGGCCAACATGTGGGAAGAGCGTAAAGGTTACCCCTATTTCCTCAAGCTGGCGGAAGAGCTGGGGGAAGATTTCCGGGTGATCTTGATCGGCCTGGACAAAAAGAAATTGAAAAGTCTGCCCTCAAATATCATAGGTCTTTCCCGGACCGACAGTGTGGAGGAGCTGGCCCGGTATTACGCCATGGCAGATGTGTATGTAAATGCCACCCTGGAGGACAATTTTCCCACCACCAATCTTGAGGCTTTGGCCTGCGGTACGCCGGTCATTACCTTTGCCACCGGCGGCAGTGTGGAGTCTGTGGATGAAACCACCGGCCGGATTGTGCCAAAGGGTGATTTGGAAGGGCTGAAAAAGGCAATCCTGGATGTAAAGGCACATGAGATCTTGCCGGAAATCTGCCGGGAAAAGGCCCTGCAATACGATAAATACCACCGGTTTGCAGAGTATGTCAGTCTGTACCGGGAGTTAAAGGAGCAAGTATGAGTCAGACAAAAAAAGTATCCATTGTGACAACTACCTACAATGACGCAGAGAGCCTGCGCCAGACCATAAAGCAGATATTGTCACAGGACTATAAAAATATCGAATACATCATTGTGGATGGAGCTTCCACGGACCATACCATGGAGGTCATCAAGGAGGCCCAGGAGGAGCTGGGTGATAAGCTAAAATGGATCTCTGAGCCGGACAAGGGTATTTATGACGCCCTGAACAAGGGCTTTCGCATGGCCACCGGGGATATCCTGGGCTGCTGCTTTGATGAATACACCCATCCCCAGGTGCTGAGCCATATGGTGGAAATCATGGAACAGGAAGGCACTGACGGAGTCCACGGAGACCTGGACTATATGGATGGGGATCGGATCGTCCGCAAATGGCGCCAGGGTCAGGGCAAGATCCGCTACGGCTGGATGCCGGGACATCCTACCCTCTATCTGAAGCGGGAGGTCTACGAGACCTACGGCTATTACAAGACGGATTACCGAATCTCTGCGGATTATGAATTCATGATCCGGATTCTGACGGATGACAAGGTGCGCCTGTCCTATTTGCCGGAGGTGCTCATTAAAATGTCCCACGGCGGCACCAGTACGAAAAGCCTGAGCGCATATTTGGCCGGTATGAAGGAGGGACACCGGGCCCTGAAGGAAAACGGAGTTTCCTGGGCCTGGTTCACGGACCTGTGCCGGATCCTGCGGGTGCTGGTACAGTTTGTACGCAAATAAGCAAAGTTGCAAAATGCCGTAAAAAATGATAAAATCAATAAGATATAGAAATTTATAACATGGAGATAAAACAATGAAATGTTTAATCATCATCCCTGCCTACAATGAATCCGAAAGCATTGAGCGGGTGGTTGACAATTTAAGAGAAAATTATCCTCAATATGACTATGTAGTGATTAACGATGGTTCTGCAGACCAGACTGCGGAGATTTGCCGCAGGAGGGGCTACGAGCTCATCGATCTGCCGGTGAATCTGGGACTGGCAGGAGCTTTCCAGACGGGCCTGAAATATGCCTATCGCAAGGGCTATGACTATGCGCTCCAGTATGACGGAGACGGCCAGCACCGGGCAGAGTTTATCGCTCCCATGCTGGAGAAGATGCAGGAGGGCTATGATATTGTCATCGGCTCCCGGTTTGTGACCGAGAAAAAACCCATGAGCGCCCGGATGCTGGGAAATCGCCTGATCTCCATCGCTACCCGCCTTACCACCGGCAAGAAGATCAAGGATCCCACCTCCGGTATGCGGATCTTCAACCGGAAGATGATCGGGGAGTTTGCCCTGAATATGAACTACGGACCGGAGCCGGATACCATTTCGTATCTGCTGAAGCAGGGTGCTACCATTGCAGAGGTACAGGTACAGATGGACGAGCGTCAGGCAGGAGTCAGCTATCTGAATCTGCCCCGGTCTATGGCATACATGCTGCGGATGCTGCTTTCGATCTTATTCATTCAGAATTTCCGCAAGCGCAGGGAGGTGAAATAGTATGACCCTGGTATTTCGCATTCTTTTGATCGTGGCATCCCTGGTGACCACATACTATATCCTGAAACGGATCCGTCAGTCCAAGCTGCAGATCGAATACGCCATCTTCTGGCTGATCTTTGCAGGCATCCTGGTGGTGTTCAGCCTGTTCCCCCAGCTGATTGCACTGTTTACCAATATGGTGGGCATGGAGCTGCCGGTAAACTTTGTATTCCTGTTCTTCATCTTTGTATTGATGCTGAAGCTGTTCTTTACCACTATCGAGCTTTCTGCACTGGAAAACAAGGTGAAGGATCTGACACAGGAGATTGCCCTTATGGAAAAGGAGCGGCAGGAGGAGAAATCCGTTGTTGAAACGGAAGAAACTAATTAAAAATAAAAATACCGACGCCAAAGCACGCCGGACAAAAAACAGAAGGTGAAAAGAATTGGAAACGATTTTTCGGGTAACGAATTATTTATGGACAAAAATCACAAATTGGATGAAAGAGGAGAAAAATCAGGAGAGGTTTATTGTGACCTGCTTTATTATCAGCCTGATTCCTCTGCTGGTACTGAGCTTTTATAACCACCCGGTCATGGATGACTTTAACTACGGCGTGTTGACCAAACGGGCGCTGGAAGAGAACGAAGGTCTGGCCAAGATTCCTGCAGTTATCAAGGCGGCTATCGAGCGCGCGGTTTATCTGTGGAATGTATGGCAGGGAACCTTCAGTTTCAGTGTGATCGGAGCCCTTCGTCCCTCTATTATTTCCGAGAAGCTGACCTTTACCAGTACTTTTATTCTTCTGGGACTGTTTGTGTGGGGCTTTATCTATACGGGAAAAGTGGTGCTGCACCGGATCATGGGACTGTCCAAGTCTGTGGCAGTGATGGTGTCCTGCGTGTTGATGACTCTTTGCATCCAGTACGTACCCTATGGTCAGGAGGCCTTTTACTGGTGGATCGGAAGTATCGGCTACACCGGTCTGTTTGCAGTGATGATGATGCTGTATGCAAAGCTGTTCTGGTGCAATACACAGGGGCGCATCACCTGGAAACAAATGATTCTGTTTATCTTCCTGATGGTGCTGCTGGCAGGCGGCATGTTCCCCATCGGACTTCTGACAGCAGTGGTGATGGTACTGCTCCTGCTGGACGTACTGGTTCACAAGAAATACAGTAAAACGATTAAAATCCAGTACATTGTTTTAAATGTAATTTATTTTGCAGGCTTCTTCTTTAACCTGCTGGCTCCGGGAAATGCCCGCCGTCAGAGTTATTTTAACCCGCGGACACCCTTTGAAGCCGTTTACAAATCCTATACCAAATGTCTGGCCTACATGCTGGAAAACACCAATGTGATCATCATCCTGGTGATGATTGGCTTGTTTGTGTATATGTTCTATCAGTTGAAAAAGACAAAATTTACCTTCCGCGCGCCGCTGATGTTTACCCTGGTGACCTTCAGTATGGTGGTGGTCATGTGGGTGCCCGGCATTTACGCGGTGCGCTACATTTCCGGCGGACGGTATTACAATATCCTGCACTACGCCATGATCCTGTTCTACGGAGCCAATGCCATTTACTATGCAGGATGGCTGCGCCGTCAGTACGAAAAATGCAGCGGGCAGGTTCAGAGCCTGGCTAAGGGCGCGGCGCCCGTACTGCTTGGAATGCTGGCGATCGGCTGCACCGTGCTTGGATTTATGAAGATCGACATTGTGACAGACCTGGAGGAGATCACTACAGCCACAGCGCTGAAGTCTCTGGTCTACGGGGAAGCCAAGGTCTACCACCAGGAGATGAAGGCCCGGGAAAAGCTTTACAATGACCCGGATATCACCCATGTGGAGGTAGAGCCTCTGACCTATCAGCCGGAGCTTCTGTATTTCGGAACCCTGACCACAGACCCCAACGATTCCAGAAACCAGGCCATGTGCAACTTCTACGGTAAAGAGTACATGGTACTGCTGGGAGACGAAGAAGTTGTGGAAGAAGTCACAGAAGAAGCAGTAGATGAAGAAGTGGTGGAAGAGGAAACTGCAGATGGAGAGGCATCTGAAGAGAAAGAACCCGAAGAGAACGAGACAACCGGAGAATCAGAAGGAGAATGACCATGAAAAAGATTATTGTGACAGGTTGTAACGGCCAGCTGGGCCGGGCCATCAATGAGCAGTACGCAGACAACAGCCAATATGAACTGGTAAATACCGATGTGGCAGAACTGGATATTACCAATGTGGATGCGGTGCTGGCCCTGTCCAGAGAGGTAAAGCCCTATGCCATCATCAACTGTGCAGCTTACACCAATGTAGACCGCTGTGAAGTGGATGTGGACCTGGCCTATAAGATCAATGCCATCGGAGCGCGAAATCTGGCTATCGCAGCTGCAGATGCAGACGCCAAGCTGGTGCATGTGTCCACAGACTACGTGTTCCCGGGCACCTGTCCCAAGCCTCTGACCGAGTTTGATGAGCCCGGTCCCATTAGTATGTATGGAAAGACCAAATACGCAGGCGAGCAGTTTGTTCGTCAGTTTGCAGATAAATTCTTTATGATCCGTACCGCATGGTTGTACGGTGACGGTCACAACTTTGCAAAGACTATGCTGGCCCTATCTGAGAAGATGGATACCATCGGCGTGGTAAAGGACCAGTTCGGTTCTCCCACCAGCGCGGCAGAGTTGGCAATATGCATCAAATATCTGGTGGAAACTGACAACTACGGCCTGTTCCACGGCACCTGTGAAGGCGACACCAACTGGGCAGAGTTCGCGGCCACAGTCCTTCGCCTGGCGGGCAAGAGCACACAGATTGAGCCCATTACATCTGAAGAATACAAGAGAAGATTCCCGGCATCCGCTTCCAGACCGGCATATTCCATTCTGGAGAATTATATGTTGAAGCTGACCACCGATTTCTCTTTTGCACACTGGCAGGATGCCATTGAAGTTTACATGAAAGACCTGATGGCAAAATAAGGCCCCAGGATATCATACATTATTAAAAGAATGGGAGAAGATTCCATGAGCAAAAACGACATTTTGTATCTGGTGATTCCTTGCTACAACGAGGAGGAAGTGCTCCATGAGACAGCCAGACAGCTGCTGGAAAAAATGAATTCCCTGTTTGAGCGGGGCATGATTTCCAAAGAGAGCAAGATCATGTTTGTCAATGACGGTTCCAGGGACGGCACCTGGGAGATCATTGAGGAACTGCACCGGAGCAACCCTATTTATGTGGGAGTGAAACTGTCCCGGAACAAAGGACATCAAAATGCGCTGCTGGCCGGACTGATGACAGCCAAAGAGCGGGCTGACATGACCATTTCCATGGATGCGGATCTGCAGGATGACATTGGTGTCATCGACCAGATGGTAGAAAAATATCAGGAAGGAAACGATATCGTATACGGTGTGCGCAGTGCCCGTAAGAAGGATACCTTCTTTAAGAGATGCACAGCTCAGGGCTTTTACAAAGTCATGAAATTCCTGGGGGTGGATATTGTATACAATCATGCGGACTGCCGGCTGATGAGCAAGCGGGCGCTGGAAGGGCTCTCTGAGTTTCAGGAGGTCAACCTGTTTCTGCGGGGCATCGTGCCTCTCATCGGCTACAAATCTGCCATTGTGACCTATGAGCGCAATGAGCGGTTTGCAGGAGAGTCCAAGTATCCGCTGAAGAAGATGCTGGCCTTTGCTACAGATGGGATCACTTCCTTCAGCATTAAGCCCATTCGACTGATCACCATCAGCGGATTTGTGATTTTCCTGATCAGCCTTTGTATGCTGATCTACTCTATTTGGGTACACTTCTTTGGAGATACGGTTTGGGGCTGGACCAGTACCATCGTATCCATCTGGGCCATTGGCGGCTTGCAGCTTTTAGCCATCGGAATCGTAGGCGAGTATATCGGCAAGATCTATATGGAGACCAAGGCGAGACCGAAATACATCATTGAAGAAATATTGGAAGATTAGGAGCTCTTTATGAATAAGCTTGTGAAAAAAGAACGGCTGGATTGGATGGACTGGGGATTTATCCTTCTCATGACAGTTGTAGGACTGGCCATCCGTCTGCAGCTGCGGACTGTTACAACCGTAGACTGGACCATGTATTGGGATCCCTGGCTTGCCACCTTAAAGGAGCAGGGCTTTGCGGCCCTGGCTACGGATTTTTATGACTATGCGCCGCCCTTCGTATACATTCTCTGGGTCATCAGCCGACTGCCTGTCAATCCCATGACAGCCTTCAAGGGACTGATGATCGTGGTGGACTTCATCGCAGCCATTGTCATGGGAAAGATCGTCTGGGAAGGAACCGGCAGCAGGGTGAAGAGTATCTGCACCTACGGACTGTTCCTGGTAGTTCCCACCATCTGGGCCAACAGTGCACTCTGGGCTCAGTGCGACATTATCTTCATGACCTTTGTCATGCTGTGCATTTACGAATTGTTCCGGGACAAGCCGGGCCGTGCCATGTTTTTCTATGGCATTGCCTTTGCCTTTAAGCTGCAGTCCCTGTTTATCTTTCCCTTCCTGGTAATTTTGTGGGTGAATAAAAAGATCAGGCTGCAGCATTTCCTGTGGATCCCCGTCATGTATTTTGTGGGAATTCTCCCGGCCTGGATCGCGGGACGTCCCCTGTCTGAGCTGATCGCTATTTATGCAGCTCAGGGCGCTCAGGATGTGTGGTCCCTGTCCATCAAGTGGCCCAATATTTATCAGATCATCGGAAATCAGTTCTTCCTGCTGGAGTACGCTGAGGCAGGAACCTTCCTGATTCTGGGCATCCTCATGTGCGTCATGTTCTGGATGGCTCAGAGAAAATACAAGGTTACCAAAGAATTCATCATTCAGCTGGCGCTGTTCTTTGCCATTCTGTGTCCCTACGTCCTGCCTCACATGCATGAGCGGTACGGATGCCTGGCTGACATTCTGGCGATCATTTACGCAATCATGAATCGCAAGCGGTTCTTTGTACCTATCGTTCAGATTACCATGTCCTTCAATTCCTACATGGCTTATCTGAGCCACCTGGGAGCAGACGAGCCGCCCATGTACTATGGCGTGTGGGCCTTTATCGAACTGGGACTGCTGGTGATCATCGGTCTGGACCTGTATCGGTATTTTGCAGATCCGAGGAACCGGGCAGAGGCCCAACAGGCACCGGTCGCCAAAGAGCAGAAGAATCTTGCGAAGAGGAGAAAACAGTATGGATGAATTTGTAAGAAATCTGATTTATAAAAAAATCCGCCTGGGCAAGCTTTCTGTATCGGTGCTGGATATTCTGTTGGCGGTGTGCATTACAGGTGTAGGCCTGTTTTTACGGGAATCTGTAATGGATTATATGCCGGTTACAGAGATCAAACTGGTAGTTGTGGCCATGGACTTTTTCATGGCGATTCTGGGTGCGGCTTTTATCTGGGGCAGAACCCACAGCCGCAATAAGGCGTTTCTGACCTATGCAATTATGGTAATCTGGCCGGTGTTTGCAGCCAACAGCGCCCTGTGGGGCAAGAACGGCTCCTTTATCGGCGTGCTGCTGATTCTGGCCCTGCTTCTGTATGACCGGAATATGAAGGCCATCAGCCTGGTTTCTCTGGCAGCGGGTGTGGCAGTAGCTGTCTTGGGCTTTCAGGCTCCTGCAGCAGATGATCTGCTGACCCTGGGCTGGCCCAATATTTTCGAACTGACCGGCAAGTTCATGTTTGTGGAGCTGTACGATAAGGTGTCCCTGCTGTTTATCGCAGGCATTCTCCTTTGCATGGGCTACTGCATGAAGAAAAAGAGCCTGAAGATCACAAAGGAGGCCCTTGTGCCGCTCCTTTTGTTCCTGGCTGTTTTCCTGCCGTACTTTGCACCTTACATGCCCGTCTGGGCAGGATACGGGGCAGATGTGCTGGCAGTGCTCTTTGCAGTGTTGGTGCCGAAGAAGTTCTATGTGGCTTTCCTGCATGTGATCGTGTCCTACAGCGCCTATGCCTATATGTTAAATGGCGAGACTAAGCTGCCCATGGTGCTGTACAGTGTGATCCTGTTTGTACTGCTGGCGGATGTGGGCGCTTATGCATATGAGCAGTTAACTGCAGAGAAGAAAGAGGAAATCAATGGTATCTAATGTAATGCTGACCCTGTGCTTTCTGGGAGCCGTGCTGGTGATTTACTACGCGCTGCCTAAGGCATACCGCTGGATCTGCCTGCTGGCAGCCAGCTGTGTGTTCTACGCAAGTGTGGATCCCTGGATGCTGCTGCTCATTGGAGGAAGCACCCTGTGGGCCTGGTTTGCAGGTCTTCAGATAGAAGGCGGGAAAGAAGAAAATACCATATCGAAGAAAGCGAGAGGCTGGCTGCTGGGAGGCAGTCTGCCTCTTATTGGCGTTTTATTTGTCTTTAAATATTTGAACTTTTTCATAGAGTCTGCCATGGCTTTGTTTGGCTTTCTGGGCTTTTCTGGGGAGCCTCTGACCCTGAAGCTGGTCATGCCGCTGGGTATTTCTTACTATACCTTTAAGCTGCTTTCCTATCTGTTTGATGTGTATCGCGGGAAAATGCAGACGGAAAAGCACTTTGGTTTTTTTGCTCTGTATGTATCTTTCTTTCCCCAGATTTTATCCGGCCCCATTGAGCGGGCGGAGGTTCTGCTGCCCCAGTTCCGGGAGCCGGCCTTTGATAAGCAGCTGTTTGCCCGGGGCATTCAGAGAATCGTGCTGGGGCTCTTTAAGAAGATGGTCATAGCAAACCGGCTTTCGAATTATGTAAACCTAATTTTCGCAGATCCGGCGGATTATCCGGCGCTGGCGGCCTGGATGGCAGCATTTTTCTATGCGATTCAGTTGTACTGTGACTTTTCCGGCTATTCGGACCTGGCCCTGGGTATGTCCGATTGTATGGGGATCCGCTGCCGGGAAAACTTCCGCATGCCTTATTTTTCTACAAGCATCAAGGAATTCTGGAGCCGCTGGCACATTTCCCTGTCCTCCTGGCTGCGGGATTATGTATATATTCCGCTGGGCGGAAACCGGGTGTCCAAAGCCCGGAAAAACTTGAATTTGTTACTTACCTTTTTGGTCAGCGGTCTGTGGCATGGAGATAGCTGGACTTTTGTGGTCTGGGGTGCCATGCACGGAGTCTGGAATATGTTCAGTAAGAAGGCGGAGCCGAAAAATCTGCTCCACCGAATCTGGAAGACTCTGGTAACCTTTGCGGGCATGACCTTTACCCTGATATTTTTCCGGGCCGATACACTGGCCACCGGTGTGGGATTTTTAAAACGCATGGTGACAGGTTTTTCTCTGTCTTACACTGAGATAGTGGCAGCCGTTCTCCCCTTCTCCGGAGATAACACCTGCGCAGCATTGCTGTTGACCGTGTGCCTGTGCATTTTCCTGCTGTTTCTCTATGAACTGCAGGCAGTGCGAAAGGATTTGGCAGAACCTGCAATCCTTTCAGCCCCATGGCTGGCGGTATTTCTGGTGCTGACCCTGCTCCTGGGCGTGTTTGGAAATTCCAGCTTTTTGTATGCAAACTTTTAACAGCAAATATTAACTAAGTCCAGCGGTGTGATGTCAAGTGAGAAATAAAAAAGAAAACATATAGTTTTTCTTTATTTTATAAAAACGAAAAACACCTACCTAAGCCCTGTCGTGTCTGCTTTAAAAAGAAGCAGGGCTGATATATCAGCAGAAAGAGATTCTTATTCTGCTGGGCGATATAAACGATTGTCTTTGAGCAGTGCAAAGACTAACCGCACAAATTTACGGGCAGTTAATGCGAGTGCACGTTTGTGCTGGTATCTGTTCACCTCTTTATATTTGAGGTGATAGAAGTGTTTATACTCCTTGTCGCATCTTACAAGAGAGAATGCTGCTTCGCACAAATAATACTTTAAAAAACGGTTACCGGATTTGATGAGCCGTGTGTTTTCGGCTTCAAAGTTACCGGATTGGTGCTGAGTCCATGCAAGACCTGCATACTTGGCAAGCTGTGCATGGTTTTCAAAACGATTGATATCTCCAATTTCTGCCATGATTCCGGCAGAGAATACTGGTCCTATTCCAGGGATGGATATCAAAACATTTGGCAAGAGTTCCATTTGTGAGGCGATTGCTTTATCGAACTCTTTGATTTGAGCTTCCAATGCCTTTATCGAGGTTATGGATATTGAAAGCACCTGGTTAACAGAGTCATTTACCGTCTTAGGCAA
>JAFTZF010000004.1 GCA_017464645.1 Lachnospiraceae bacterium
CCCTTATAAGCCGGTCCGAACAGCACATCGAAATCATCGCCGTAGGTGTCATGAATTGCCTTTGCATAATATTCGCCTAATCTCATCAACTGACTTCCTGTCACATAGGCGCCTGCATTCATAAAGAAGGGAGATTTTCTGCCGCTCTTTAATGTGAATTCACCAAACTTTAACACTTGGCTGTCTACCATCAACTCTATAAATTCCTGCTTGTACTGTTCCATTTTATCTAAAACCTCCTTTTTTTCAATTTCCTTGGCTAAATGTCCTTATACAATAAAAGAACCCATTAAATATCTATTTCATACTACCATAAAACCCCAGCCTTTTCAATGAGCTGTTTTGGAAAAGATATTTTTGCGTCCTTTTTTCGTTCCGCTTTTTACAATTCTTCAATATAGCGCATTCCTTTGCTTCCCCCGCTCTTTGGGCTAGCACTCCTCCCGGCTCACCTGGATATTGGTTACATTAAAGGAATTCTCCTTTGCATACTGGAGAAATTCACTGAAGGCATTTTTCCCATCATTATATTCTATGTACAGTTCCAGATATTTGGATTTCTTATGCATCCAGTTGTCAAACTTCTGCAGGCCGCCGTCCACAGGCTGGCTGCCGTAGTAAGTCCTTTGATCTGGTTCTTGCCGGTCAGCACAATGGTTATCATGTTCAATTCTCTTAAATATTCGATCAACTTTATCAGCCTTTCCTATTTGTCACATCCCAAATATTTTCAGCCGGTCTTCAGTTGGTTCAGCACTTGGCAAATATCTTTATAAATAAACTCCGGCTTTACGTCACTGGTTTCCACATCCTCCAGCGTACTCTCTCCTGAAAGCACCAGAATGGAACTGATTCCTGCATTGACTCCGCAGGCAATATCCGTATAAAGGCGGTCGCCTATTACCACCGTCTCCTCCGGCTTAAATCCGGTCTTCTCCATAGCCAGAAGCGCCATGGCAGGCTCCGGCTTCCCGATAAACTGCGGTGTTCTCCTGGTGGCATTGTAAAGCATCTGAGCCACAGAGCCGCAGTCCGGCACATACCCATACCAGGTAGGACATACCCAGTCCGGATTGGTAGCAATATAATCCACCCCTTTATTTAACAGGACGCAGGCATTCTCCAGCTTCTGAAAGGTAAGCTCCGTATCAAAGCCCATGCACAGGCAATCCACATCCTCTTCCATCTGATCCGTCACAGGAAGTCCTGCCTGCTTCAGCTGCTCCTGAAAAGATGTGGTTCCGCTGGCATAAATCTTGCGGTACTGCTTCTTTTGCAAATGCAGTACCGTGGCATTGGTAGAAGTCAAAAAGTCCTCCTCATTAGATTCTATTCCAAGGGAAGCCAGTTTTTGTATATATTTGTCTACACTTTTGGAAGAATTGTTGGTCATAAAGATATATCGTCCGCCAATGCTCTTTACATATTCCAGAAATTCCAGTGTCCCGTCAAACAACCGGTCATCCAGGTAAATGGTGCCGTCCATATCCAGCAAAAACAATTTTTTATCTTTCAGTGTACTCACGCTTCAGCCCTCCCAGCACTCCTTCTTACTTGTGGAAATGGCAGTTGCATCCATGACTGCCAAATACACCTTCTATCATAATATCTCCCATCAAAATTGGCAAATAAACTTTTGTGATATTTGATAAATTCCACCTCACAATGGATACCCTTGCCTTCGGCTATATCCTTCCCACTACAACCGGGCGGATTCGGGACTTGACCTGTTAGAGCGTGCCCATGGCGCGCAAACAAAACGTGCGCCGCCAGGCGCACATCAAAAAAGCCGGGGCCGGAATCCTGTAATCGGATTCCGGCCCCGGCTCTTTTTTGTCTTTTATAAGCTTCTCTTACTTCACGCAATTCAACTCATATCTAAATAATAAGCAGTCCCATTTACTCACGATGATATGTATTTACTTCTGTCTCAAATATAGTGTCATTTTCTCATTATTTGGTTCTGTCATGAATCATCTGCCATGCGCTGGTCAGTTCATCAACACCCATTTTTTCCATATCAGAAAGGTATTTATCCCAGTTCTTCTCAATATCCAGATCGCCCTTGATAAATTTATCCCTGTACTCTACATGAGTGCTCTTTACATCACTGTTCACGTCATCAATGATCTCTGTTTCTTCATCAGAGAAACGGTTCAGATGTTTCACACTGGGAGACTTCCAGGTACTCTCCGTACGCATTACTTCGTACTCTTCCAGATACCAGGGATACTGCTCCAGACCGCCGATGATCATATCCTGCGTCTGGAAATGGCACAGCGCAATCTGTCCGCATCCCTTTGCATCGATATCTCTGGGAGAACCGTCCTCCGGATAGATGATTTCTATATTGCCCTGTGCATCATACTGCCAGTCTACGCCCTCAAAGCCGTAAATACGGGTGTTCAGTACATCCGGATCTGCATATAATACATCCAGCCATCTGCATGCCAGCTCTACTTCTTTACAATCTTTGGTAATTGCCGTGGGGCATCCAACCGCTCTTTCACGACGCACAAAGTATCCGTCGTTGTTATTATATTTAGAAGACAATGCACCGCCTAAGGAGAATACTTCTGCAAGGGGATCTTCCTGGCCTTTGCTTGTCATTTCACCAAAGGACATGGCAAAGCTGGAGTAGTAGCAGAAAATACCCACACGGTCAGCTGCACACTTCTCGCTCAACAGATTTGCTGTCATAGTAAGAAGCTCCTGATCCAAAATCTTATCTTTGTACAGCTTTGATGCATATGTCAAATACTCTTTCATGTTATCGCTTACCAATTCACAGGATACCACGCCCTGGTCATCGGAAACAAAGGCATCCCATCCCTCGTACTGCTCCAGACCAAACGCCGTTCCAAGGCAAGAAGTCAAAGCATCCACAGTAGCCGCACTGAAGATCACTTCATCGTCCTTACCGTTTCCGTTCAAATCACCTGCTTCTTTCAGTTTGTAAACAAGATCGGTAAATTCATCCAGGGTGGTGGGCACTTCTGCCCCTACCTGATCCAGCCAGTCCTTATTATACATCAGAGTCATATGGCCTTCCACGGGCTCTGCCATACCGATCAATGCATAAATAGAACCATCGCTTCCTACAACATGAGATTTAAAATCCAGTCCCTGGGCATCCCAGTATGCATTGGTGTTGGTAAAATGGGTCTCCCAATAAGGTGCCAGATCCACCAATACACCATTTTCGCCTGCTTCTTCTGCGATCTTCAGATTCTTCACCATCATCAGATCCGGCAGGTCTACGCCGGCTGACAATCTGGTCCGGATGATCTCCTCGTAATCGGAGCCTGCACCGATCTCCCACTCAATGTGGACATTGGTACGTTCTTCCAGATACTGCCAGAAGGGCAGGTCATTGGAAGGTTCAGGATCAGAAGACAGGCCATTTACAAGCACCCTAAACGTCTTCTTCTCTGGGGTCAGCCATGTTGAATCTGTATCTGCTTCCTGTCCGCCTTCTTCCTGATTTACTACCTCATCCTTGTTGCAGGCAGTCAGACAGAACAACATACAAACTACAAGTAACAGTGCTAAAAAATGTTTTTTCATACTTCCTTTCCCTCACTTTCTATTATTTAAGCTTTTGCCTGGTGAGTGGGACTGCTTCACTATTAGCAAATGCTCATCATACTGTTTTAATTTGCAACAGATATAGCACTACAATCACTAATAATAATTATACCCACCCCCGTAAAATTTGTCAAATATTTCTTAAAAAATGCAAAAAGAGGTTCAAAAACTGTGCAATTTATCTCACTGCACCGATCAGATCTCTGATATCCTCCACCTGATACTTCTTCATGTACGCCTCAATGCCCTCAGCCACTTCCCTGGCTGCGCAGGGATTGCGGAAATTGGCAGTGCCTACGGATACTGCGGTGGCGCCTGCCAGGATGAACTCCATGGCATCCTCTGCATTACAGATACCGCCCATGCCGATAATGGGCAGGGACACTGCCTGAGCCACCTGATATACCATGCGCACGGCTACGGGCTTTACAGCCGGGCCGGACATGCCGCCGGTCCTGTTGGCGATGGCAAAGGTCCGCTTGTGGATGTCGATCTTCATACCGGTCAGGGTATTGATGAGGGACAGCACATCTGCGCCGCCAGCCTCTGCCGCACGGGCCATCTCTGTGATGTCCGTTACATTGGGGCTCAGCTTCATGATGATAGGCTGTTTTGCGTATTTCTTTACTTCCCGGGTAATGGCTTCCAGAGCCCTGGGATCCTGGCCGAAGGCAATGCCGCCCTCTTTTACATTGGGGCAGGACACGTTGATCTCCAGCATGTCTACCGGCTCATTTGCCAGCCGCTCCACTACTTGGCAGTAGTCCTCGGTGGTCTTACCGCAGACATTTACGATGATCCTGGTGTCGTACTGGCGAAGGAAGGGAATGTCTCTTTTTACAAATACATCGATGCCCGGATTCTGCAGGCCGATGGCATTTAACATTCCCCCTCTGGTCTCTGCGATACGGGGTGTGGGATTGCCCGGCCAGGGCACATTGGCCACGCCTTTGGTCACCACTGCGCCCAGGGCGCTCAAATCAAAGAACTCGCTGAACTCTGCTCCGGAGCCGAAGGTGCCGGAAGCTGTCATTACCGGATTTTTCAGTTCTACACCGGCTAAATTCACTTTTGTATTCATTCTGCCCGGCCCTCCTTTTTGTCCTCCTGACCGCAGCCGCAGCTCTTTGCTGCAGGCGCTGCAGCGCTCCAGGGTGTCAGGTCGATCTCATTTGCCTCAAAGACGGGGCCTTCCTGGCAGATTCTCTTGTTCTTTACATAAGTATGATGGTCCACATCCATGGACTTGCACACACAGGCCAGGCACGCACCGATGCCGCAGGCCATGCGCTCCTCCAGGGACAGATAGCACTCCATGCCCTGCTCCCTGGCATAGGCCTGCAGTGCACGCAGCATGGGGGTGGGACCGCAGGCATAGATCACATCTGCCGTAAGACCGTTTTCACGGATAGCGTCCAGTACATTTCCCTTGGTGCCGGCGGTGCCGTCCTCGGTAGCGTAGTATACGGTTCCCTGAGCCTCCAGCTCCTCCTTTAAGAACAGGTCGTTGGTACGATAGCCCACCACGATCTGTTTCTCGCAATCTAATTCCTTGGCCAGCTGTACCATGGGCGGGATGCCGATGCCGCCGCCGATCAAAAATGCCTTTTTGGTAAGCAGGGGGAATCCATTCCCCAGAGGTCCTACCACATCCAGGCTCTCACCCGGCTGCAGCCTGGAAAACTCGTCTGTTCCCTTGCCGGCTACACGGTAAACCAGGCGCAGGGCATTTCTCTCTTTATCAATCTCGCAGATACTGATGGGACGGGGCAGCATACGGCTCTCGTCCTGGCTGTACAGGGACAGGAACTGTCCTGCCTTTGCCTCTCCTGCAATTTTGTCGGTCTGAAGCCACAGACTGAAGATGCCGTCAGAAATCTGCACCTGCTCCAGCACCACTGCACGTTCTTTATACTTGCTCATGAAGGTTCTCCTTTTGTACTTGCTCTTAAGCCAGTGCGCCGCGGATATCTGCGATCATAGCCTCTACAGCTGCTCTGGACGCGTCGCCGAAGTTCTCTGCTCCGAACTTTGCATACTGCTCCTGCTTGTAAGCGGCAATAATGCCTCTGGAAGAGTTTACAATGGCTCCCAAGCCGTCTTTATCAAAAAAGTGTACCAAATCCTTGCCCTGGCCCCCCTGAGCGCCGTAGCCGGGCACCAGAATGAAAGACTTGGGCATTACCTTGCGCAGCACCTTGCCCATCTCCGGATAGGTAGCTCCCACTACCGCTCCGATGTAGCTGTAATTGCTGCCCATATGCTCCTCTCCCCACTGAGCCACCTTTTCACCAACCAGCTCGTACAGAGGCTTGCCGTCAATCAGACGATCCTGGAACTCGCCGCTGGAGGGGTTGGAGGTCTTTACCAGAATGAACAGACCTTTTTTCTCCTGCTTGCACACATCGATAAAGGGCTTCACACCATCGCTGCCCAGGTAGGGATTGACTGTAGCGAAATCCTCGTTGAAGGTGGAATAGGACTTGCTGCCGATCTGCACCTTGCCAAGATGTCCCACTGCATAAGCTGCAGAGGTGGAGCCGATGTCACCGCGCTTGATGTCACCGATGACCACCAGGCCCTTTTCATGGCAGTAGTCCACGGTCTTCTGATATGCCTTCAGACCTTCGATACCAAACTGCTCATACATAGCGATCTGGGGCTTTACAGCCGGGATCAGGTCATAGGTCTTGTCTACGATCTCTTTATTGAACTGCCAGATGGCTTCTGCGGCACCTGCCGGTGTCTCACCCAATTCTGCAAAAGCCTTTTTCTGTACATGCTCCGGTACATAGGAAAGCATGGGATCCAGTCCTACTACAATAGGTGCGCCTGTTTTTTGGATCTTCTCAATCAGTTTGTCAATCATCCTTGGTTTCCTCCCTGTTTTCAAGACGGCTCTCTGCCGCCATTTTAGTCTCTCTTGTAACTGTTACAGCTGTCCGTACAACTCCCGGGGCACATAAGCCTTCACATAAATGCCCTCCGCCTCGTACTCCTCGGAAATCAGTGTTCCGTATTTGCGGATCCGGGCGATGACGCCCGCCTGATCATAAGGGTACAGCCGCTCTATATAAATCTGCCGGTTCTGAAGGATTTCCTCCAGCAGGCCCTCCAGCTCCTCCAGACCCTGACCGGTCTTTACGGATGTGCCCAGGCTCTTGTCCGCCTGGAAATCCCGCAGCACCACCGGTTCTGTCAGAGCGTCCTGCTTGTTAAACAGTGTCACTATTATTTTATCCGATACCTCCAAAGAACGCAAGGTTTCATACACCGTAAACATCTGCTTCTCCGCCCGGGGATTGGATGCATCCACCACATGCAAAAGGATGTCTGCATATTTTGCCTCCTCCAGGGTACTCTTAAAAGCCTCGATCAGGTGATGGGGCAGCTTCTGAATAAATCCTACCGTATCTGTCAGCAGAATCTCCTGGCCGCTCTCCAGGGTCAGCTTGCGTGTGGTGGGATCCAGGGTGGCAAACAGCTTATCCTCCGCCAGCACATCCGCTCCCGTCAGCCGGTTCAGCAGACTGGATTTGCCTGCATTGGTATATCCCACAATAGCTGCCACCGGAAGCTTCTGCTCCGAGCGCTTGCTGCGGGTAACTTCCCGATGGGTCTTTAATTCTTTTAATTCCCGATTGAGCTGGGCAATCCGGTCCTTGATATAGCGCCGGTCCATTTCCAGCTTCTTTTCACCGGGGCCCCTGGTACCGATGCCGCCGCCCAGTCTGGACAGGGAGCTTCGAAGTCCCACCAGTCTTGCCAGGCGATAACGCAGCTGGGCCAGCTCTACCTGCAGCTTTCCTTCACTGCTGGTGGCCCGGGCCGCAAAAATGTCCAGGATCAATAAAGTCCGGTCCATGACCTTGGTCTCCAGGCTCAATTCCAGATTGCGCAGCTGGGCCGGGGACAGTTCGTCGTCACAGATAATACCTGTGGCTTCTGTCTCTTCGATCAGCTGCAGTACCTCTGTAATCTTGCCTTTGCCAATATAAGAGCCGGGATGAATGGCCTCCCGTATCTGAATGACCCGGCCCACCGTCAGCGCACCCGCTGTGGCAGCCAGTTCCTCCAGCTCATCTAAGGATTCCACCGGACTTTCCTGGCCGGTTCCCACCGCCACCAGAATGACCCGTTCCTGAATTTGTTCCTCCTGATACCAACTTGTCAAATCGGTCTCTCCTTCTCCGCCCAAAGATCTGCGTATTGCTGCCGTTTTTTCTCGCTCATTTCCGAGTACTCCAAAAAAGTAAGCCCGGTCACCGGCAGGTTCTGCCTGCCGCATTTAGAGCAGGTCATGGTAACCCGGCGGGAGCCCAGTATCAGCTTCCGGCACTCCGGGCACAGATATAGTTTCATCATAAAAGTAAGCTCCTATTCCACCGTTACGGATTTGGCCAGATTTCTGGGTTTATCCACATCACAGCCCTTGCCGATAGATACATAGTATGCAAACAGCTGCAGCGGAATGATCGCCAGGGAATTGGCAAAGTATGCATTGGTCTTGGGCAGATAGATCACATAATCCGCTGTCTTTTCCACCTCAGTATTTCCTGCGATGGTCACCGCCATGACACAGGCTCCGCGGCTTTTTACCTCCACCATATTGCTGATGGTCTTTTTAAACAGCTCCTCCTGGGTCAGCACTGCATTGACCAGGGTTCCCTCCTCGATCAGGGAAATGGTCCCGTGCTTCAATTCGCCGGCCGCATAAGCCTCAGAATGAATGTAAGAAATCTCCTTCAGCTTCAGGGAGCCTTCCATGGAAATGGCATAGTCGATGCCCCGGCCGATAAAGAAAATGTCCTTTGCAGCCAGATAGCGGTTGGCAAACCGCTGGATCCGCTCCTTGTTGGACAAAAGCAGTTCAATCTGCTCCGGCAGACGCTGCAGGTCCTCCAACATATCAGAAAAGGTCTCCTGGGAAATTTCTCCCCGCACCTTTGCAAATTTCATAGCCAGCAGATACTGGGCAATGAGCTGGGTGCTGTAGGCCTTGGTGGTGGCCACCGCAATCTCCGGACCGGCCCAGGTATACATCACATTGTCTGCCTCTCTGGCAATGGAGCTCCCCACTACATTTACAATACCCAGCACACGTACACCGCGCTTCTTGGCCTCACGAAGAGCCGCCAGCGAGTCTGCGGTTTCACCGGATTGACTGATGATGAGTACCAGGGTATCCTTATCCAGGATGGGATTCCGATACCGGAACTCGGAGGCCAGGTCCACTTCTACCGGGATTCTTGCCAATCCCTCGAAGATATATTTACAGGTAACACCTGTGTGGTAAGCAGAGCCGCAGGCCACAATATAGAGCTTCTTAATGGCCCGGATCTCTTCATCCGACAAGCCCAGCTCCTCGATCACGATGTCGCCGTCTTCCACACGGGGACTGAAGGTATCCCGCACTGCCTTGGGCTGCTCATACATCTCCTTCAGCATGAAATGTTCGTAGCCGCCTTTTTCTGCAGCATTGATATCCCACTCGATGGTAACGGACTCCTTCTGGATCTCCTCTTCATCAATGTTGTAGAAGGTCATGGTGTCCTTGGTCAGCCTGACGATTTCCTGGTTCTCAATAAAATATACATTTCTGGTGTATTTCAGCACTGCAGGCACATCCGATGCGATCAGATTGCCCTTGGAAGATGTTCCCACAATGAGGGGGCTGTCTTTTCGTACTGCATAGATTTCCCCGGGATGATCCTGGAACATGATGCCGAAAGCATAGGAGCCCTCCAACCGATGCATGATCTTGGTGATGGCCTCCAGGGGATTGCCATTGTAATAGTAATCCAGCAAATGGGCCACTACCTCTGTATCTGTCTCAGAACGGAACTCGTAGCCGCGGCTTATGAGTGTCTGCTTCAGTTTCAGATAGTTTTCAATGATTCCGTTGTGAACTACCACAATGGAACCGGTTCTATTCAAATGGGGATGGGCGTTTGCATCTGACGGCACTCCGTGGGTGGCCCAGCGGGTATGTCCGATACCGGCTGTGCCCGGCAGCATAGCTCCGTCGTGAGTCAGCTCGCTGAGCACCTTCAGGCGGCCCAGAGATTTGACCATCTGTATTTCCTGTCCGTTGTAAATGGCGATTCCTGCAGAGTCATATCCGCGGTATTCCAGCTTTGATAGCCCATCCAGCAAAATAGGTGCTGCCTGCTCTTCTCCAATGTATCCTACTATTCCACACATGGCGTATCCTCCTCTATTTCCAATACCTGCGGTTCATGGTGCAGCGAAGCACCAGCCACCGGGGCAGTTTCTGATAATTTCTTCCCAATTTATAACCAATATATTTACAGCCGCTCTGGTATACCAGGCTGAATATCAGCCAGGGCTTTCCAATGCGGACACAGTGTTTCATGGACTGCTTTACCATCCGGATTCCTTCACTCTCGGAGCAAATCCCTCCGAACACCTCCGGATGATCCGCCTGGGACACGGCCAGATCAAAGTTCCGATGGAACTGCTGCATTCCCGAATAATTGTGGGAATGCACCACCAGGGCCTCGGCCACATAGGCGATGCTGTAGCCGGCCTTTATAAGGCCTCCCGCAAAGATCATATCTTCGTTAAAAATGGTATGCTGCACAAATCCGCCTAATTCCTCATAGGTCTTCTTTTCATACATGGCACACACATTGGAGCAGAAAAAGGTCTTGATGCCCAGCTTGGGCAAATCTGCCAGACTCTTTACCCGGCTCTCTTTCGAATAATTAAAGCTTCTGGTGTAGCGCTCCAGCTCCTTGCAATCCGGCGCAGGCAGCTGCCGCCCGTAGGCTGCCTTCACATTCTCCTGCTCAAAAGCTGCCGCCAGCTTTTCCACCAGACAGGCATCCCCGGGCACTGCGTCCTGGGTCATATACAACAGATATTCTGCCTGAGAATGACAGGCTCCCTGATGGCGGGTCCCGCCATGATCAAAGCTTTCTTTTTCCAATTGATAAAGCCGGATTCCCGGATGAATGCCCAGAAGTTCCTTGGAAAAAGTCACCTCTCCCGTATTCATCAAAATGATATGCTCCACCTGCAGTGTCTGCTGCGCCAGCATATCCAAGAGCCGCTTTAATTTCTCATCGGGCCGGTAAACCGGAATGATCACATCAATCTTCATGTTGCCCCTCTGTTTCTAAAAATGGACGAGGCAATGACTACTACCTCGTCCATCAGTTTTCCCTTTTCTATTATACTCCGAAAGCTCCTATTCGTAAACCCCTGTATCCATTGCAATCTTGTCGCTGATTTTAATAACTGTAGGTGACGGATAATAATCTTCCTCATCAAACAGGAACTTATGCAATTCCTTTACATTTTCCTCCAGGTTTGCGGGAATTACACACTGGCCATAACCGGTACCTAAGTTGACACCTGTCTTATCAATGGGGAATCCCATAGTCTCACCGATCTCATAGTTCATGGCATCTGCTGCCTTTGCGATCAATTCTGCAGAAGTGAAGTTGGTCAAAACCTGCGGGAATACTTCATCTACGATGTCGATCAGGGTTCCCACACCCATGGTCTTTGCCTTATTGGCGATCAGGGTCAGCACCTCTCTCTGGCGCTCGGTTCTCTTATAGTCACTTCCTGCTGTGTAACGGATACGGCAATAGGAAGTTGCCTGCACACCGTCCAGGGTCTGCAGTCCGGGGCCTTCCAGCAGTGTGGTGTTTACACCGGATACATACGCAGTCTCCAGAATATAATCATTTACATAGCCCCACTCTTGGTCATCCACGTCTACTTCAATACCACCCAACAGATCTACGACCTCAATCAAAGCCAGGAAGTCCACGCTGACATAGTACTCAATATTCAGATCCAGGTTCATCATCAGCATCTGTACTGCCTGCTCCGCACCGCCGGCTGAATATGCGCCGTTACACTTGTTGTACTTATCGTTTGCCAGGTTCAGATAGGTGTCACGATATACAGAAACCATCTTTACCACACCGGTCTCGTTATTGATACTTGCAATGATAATGGTATCACTGCGGTTGCCGGGACCAAGATCACTCTTTCCATCACCCATAGTTCTGGTATCGATACCGAACAGAGCGATATTCGTATAGCCTTTCATGGTCTCCTTTGCTTCTTCGGAAATACCCTCGTTCATCTCCGCATTCAATCCACCGGACTGAATCTTGTCCAGCTTTCCCACAACCCAGAGGCTGCCCACCAGAACCACCAGCATCAGTGCCTCAACCACCAGTGCCGTAGCCATCAATTTTTTTCTCTTTGTGGAACGCTTCTTTTCTTTTTTCACCTTTGTATCTGCCATGATAGAATCCTTTCTGTGAATCGATTAGTAAGCGTTTTTATTTATAAATCCTTTGAAAAATGTAAGGAAAAGGATTTTGATGTCAAAGCCTACTGTCCAATTTTCGATGTAATATAAATCATGCTCTATTCGTTTTCGGATAGATGTATTGCCTCGGTATCCGTTGATCTGTGCCCAGCCCGTCACACCCGGCCGCACCTGATGCTTGATCATATAGCGGGGAATTTCTTCCCTGAACTTCTCCACAAAGAAGGGGCGCTCGGGCCGCGGTCCCACCAGACTCATATCTCCCTTCAGAACATTGAAGAACTGTGGCATCTCGTCAATGCTTGTCTTACGGATGATCCGTCCCACAGGTGTCACTCTGGGGTCATCCGGAACCGTCCATGCACCTCGCTCCTGCTTGGGGGACTGGACCTCCATGGAACGGAACTTGTACATCTGGAAGGTTTTATTGTGCAGGCCCACCCGTTCCTGCTTGTAGATCAGCGGACCCGGAGAGGTCAGCTTAACGGCGATAGCCGCCACCAGCATAAAGGGCGAGAAAGCAATGATCGCCACAATGGAACCTACAATATCCATGCATCGCTTCACCAGCGCATTGAAGGTATTGGTCAAAGGCACATGGCGGATATTGACTACCGGCAAGCCCAGCAAATCCTCTGTATAAGGTTTTGTAGGAATAATATTATTGTAATCCGGAATAAATTTTGTATGCACACCGGACTTTTCACAGACAGCTACGATATGCTCCAGCTTGGAATACTCATTCAAGCCCAGCGTGATCACGATCTCATCCAGCTCATTCTTTTCCAGCAGGCCGGCCAGGTCTTCTGTGGTTCCCAGCACCTCTACACTCCGGTACTTCATGCCGGTATGCACATTGTCATCCAGCATGCCCAGAACCTCATAGCCCCACTCCGGATTGCTTTTGAGCCGGTCAATAAATTCCTCTGCCGCGCGGCTGTAGCCCACCAGAATGATGTGCTTGAGATTAAATCCGCTGCGGCGCATCCTGGTCAGTATCATACGGATGATATTGCGGGCCAGACACTCCAGCGCAATATTGATCACATAGAAATAAGCCAGCATGGGCCGGGAGAAGTTGTTGGCAAACTCCAGCATATCTCCTCGGATCAGATACAGCCCGCCCAGGAAAATCAGAAGGCCGATGGAATTGGCCTGAATGATCCTCCCCAGCTCTACCCTTCGGCCCTGTACCCGCTTAGCCGCATACAGGTTAAATGCCATATACAGAATCAGATATACGGGTACGATCAGTACCAGCATCTCTGCATACTGCCGGAACGGAAGACCGGTAATGGCTCCCTGAACCTTAAACACCAGGGTCCAGGCCGTCAAATATGAAATTATAATAATCAGACCGTCAATGACTACATGCAGCCGATTAAAATGCCGCTGATTATCTTTGATCAATGAATCTCACCCAAATCTCTTTCCCAGGTTCTTCCACAGCACCAGCTGGATTTTACCGTAGCTTAGAAGATGTTTCCAACAGAACTTCACTTTTGCATCCCGGCTGCAAAGCCGAATCCCTGCCAGCAATCCTTTTCTATAAGTATTGCCCAATCCCTTGCGAAGAAAAAACACGTACTTCACACCAAAACCTGCCAGGAAAAAGGGCAGATTCAAAAGGATCTGAGGCCAGGGCATATTTTTATAAATCAAATACACGCTGTTGCGTGAGCTGTAAGTCACTTTGAACTCATTGTACCGGGAACCGCTTGTCCCGCTTCCCACATGATACACCTTTGCTGCAGGCTCATATAAATTGTGCCAGCCGAAAATCTGTGCCCGATATCCCAGATCGATATCTTCCAGATATGCAAAATGTGCCTCATCAAAATATCCGATCTGCTCCAGCACTGCTTTGCGGTAAATAGCCGCTCCTGCGCAGGCCGCAAACACCCGGTCCGGCTTCTCATACAGATCCGCCGGCTTGTCCTTGCCCCGGGCAAAGGCCCAGCCAAGGGCGCAATAAAAATTCCCCGCATCATCGATCCGGTCCGGCTGATGATACTGCAGCATCTTCGCTCCTGCGGAAAATGCCTTTTTATCTGCATCCAGCGCCTTTACCAGTGCTTCCACAAAACCCGGACACACCTTCGTATCATTGTTCAGCAGAATCACATAGGCCGAATCTGCTGCTTTCAGGCCCTCATTTACCGCCCTGCAAAAGCCGTAGTTTCGATCCAGGCCGATGAGGCGCACCTGAGGATACCCTTCCGTCACCCGCTCCCGGCTGCCGTCAGCGGAACCATTGTCCACCACGATGATCTGCTCCGGCTCCATCTGCGTCAATAACGCCTGCAGACAGGTATCTATAAATTCCATGCCATTGTAGTTGGGAATTACAACGGACACCTGATTTCTATTTTTCATATAACACCGCCCAGGGATCATACACCACCGCATATCCCAGCTTTCTTACCTGCTGTGTCAGCTGCTGCACATCCAGGGTTTCCCCTGATATAGACGAGCTTACCTGCTCAAAAAGTTCTGCCTTCATCAGGAAACAATCTGTAGCCTGCACTACTTCCTGCTGCAGACACGCTCTGTGGAAATATCCCAGATATCCCTTTTTCAAACCCTTCATGGTCTGTCCGAATGGATTGTTCACACCGGCCATCTCCAACTGATGAGCCAGACGCCCACTCTTTTCATATACCCGGGCACATACCATGCCAACCCCCGGTCTGTCACAGGTGGAAAGCAATTCCCGGAAAAAATCTGCGCTGAGCAGTCCTTTTTTTACATGCGTAAAAAGCACATAACCCTGCGTCCCATCTTTTTTGCCAAATGTTACGATTTTATTACATGCCTTATCATAATATACAACGTTTACGGCGTTTTGTCCATGAATTTTTTCAAAAGAATTTCTTAAAATAGAAATTTTCTCTTGTCCGTCTATTCCGGACACCCCTCCGGCCACCTCTTCCCAGCCGTCATACCGCACCCGATAGAATCCGTAGTTGTCCGTATCCAGCACCCGGGCCGCCTCTCCAGCTCTCTGCAAATGAGCTGCCACGGCCCGCTTTCCAGCCTCGTAAGCATAGAGCTTGCTCTCCGGATTGGCCGCCGTGGAAGACGCATGGCACCGCCAGGAATACAAAATCTGCGGAATGTGACACACTTCCCTGGCCTTTTCCGTACAGCGCAGGATAAAGTCATAGTCCTGGGCTCCGTCAAAAGCAGAAGAAAAGCCACCGATCTCCCGGGCAATCTCATACTTTACCACAAAGAAATGGCAGATATAGTTGTTGCTGCGAAGAAGCTCTCTGTTAAAATCCGGCTTGAAATGAGGCTGAAAATGCTCCTGCAGATCAAAGCTGATCTTATCTTCATCTGTATAGAAAGCCTCAGCCTCAGGATGAGCTTCCATAGCTGCTGCGATTTCATACAGGGTCTGGGGATACAAAATATCATCATGGTCCAAAAGCCCGATCCACTCTCCCGTGGCCATGGCCAGGGCTGCATTGGTGTTCTCGGAAATGCCCAGATTCTTTTCCAGCTTCTGATAGCGGATCCTGTCGTCCCTTTCCATATAGGGCTGCAACGTCTCCTTTACCAAATCACTGCAGCTTCCGTCCGCAATGCACAGCTCCCAGTTTCCATAGGTCTGATCGCAGAGAGACTCCACCATCTGGCGCAGAAACTCCTCCGGGGTCTCATAGGTGGGAACCAGCACACTGATTTTCGGGCTCTTTTCAAACTGCCGTGCTCTTTGCGCCTGCAGCTGGGCCTCGTCCGGCTGCTGTTCCTGCAACCAACGGGAATAAGGCCGCTCCATCTGATTCTGAAGCCGCCTTTCCATAACTTTACGATATAACTGCATTATGCCGTGTTTTCGGATATAACGAATTCCCCGTCCTGCGAGGCTGTTTCCTTTACCCATTATCATTCTCCGCTGTTTCTGTTTCCAAAAGCTCTTTTCCGGAAATCTCTTCTTTAGAAAGTCACTTCTCCATCATGAGAGATCAGGGACACTGCCTGAACCTTAGGAAGCTTTGCTACACTCTTGACAAGCTCTGCCTCTTTTTTCAGACGCATCTCAATGACCATGTCCATGGCACCATTGGAAATGTTTCTGGACTTCACTTTAAAGTGCTTGCTGTACTGCTTTACCTGCTCCAGCAGCTCCTCTTCTGCCTCTGCATCAGTCAGATTTACCACCAGCATCATGGGCGCCTTGGATGTGGGCAGATTTTCCAGAACCAGGATGAGCACGGTCACTACCACACTGGTGATCAATGCCACCTCATACAGGCCTGCGCCGCAGATAATACCAATACTGATGGACCAGAACAAAAATACCAGGTCCATGGGATCCTTGATAGCTGTTCGGAAACGGATGATGGAAAGCGCACCCACCATACCAAGTGAAATGACCAGATTGGACTGCATCGCCAGAATAATGGCTGCTGTGATCACGGCCAACGCTGCCAGAGACACATTAAATCCCTTGGAATAAAAGGACTTGCGGGTCATGACCCGATAAATGATAAAAATATAGCATGCCAGGGCACAGGTCACCACCATGGTAGCCAGAATCCGGCCGGCAGAAATATCCATGCCTGTAAATCCCTCTAAAAACGATTTTTTAAAAACATCCTGAAAACTCATGTTTTTTCCTCCTGTATAATCCCAACTTCCTGCCTTGGGGCGATTCCTTAATCTACTTTCCGGAAGCAGATACCACTCCGCCGCTCAAGCTGTATTTTCTGCAGAGATAATATTTCGAAAAAGCCGTCTGCCGCAAATTGTGCAGCTGCAGATTCCGCCTGATATGATCCGGCAGGAACTCATCGTATTTCACTTCCAGAATATGCTGCCCCGCCGGCAAGATGGGGCGCTTTGCAATCTGTTCCTCCAAAAACCTGTCCAAATCTCCCGAAGAAGAAATATTCCGGTCCAGAGTCACCCGCACATTTCCCAAACTCTCCACATAGGGGACCCGGTCATATTCCACAATGACCTTTGGACGCATCCTGCGGGTCCGCATGAGTAGCAGAAGCTTTTGCAGCACCGGCGGATACTGGTCGCTCACCGGCAGGGGAATCCCCTGCATCAGCAGCCCGCACTGCTCCCGGGTCAGGCGGCAGGAATGCTTCTGGGTCATCATATGCTGTTTTTTCTTTAATTCCAGGGTGATCCGCTCCGGGCTGTGGTTGTAGATCCGAATGCGGAACTTCTCTCTGGGATCTGTTCCGATCTCATTTTCCACAAGACAGCTGTCATAGCAGTCATCAAAATACAGACTGCGGATATTGTACATCCCCTGCTCTCCTGCGTGGGAATCCAGCCGGATCAGATGATCGATCCTGCCTTGCAGCAGTGCCATCTGCTGTGCAGTCACCAGATATTTTAATTCATTCCGATAATCCATACTGCCTTCCTTTGCTTCCCGCTTTTCCTTAGGAATATCCCAGGTTCAGATATTCTTCCAGATCGTCATAGAAAAATTCATCCAGATACTCCATCCGATAACAGGTGAGTATCTTAAACTTCTCATAATCCGTATCATGCTTGCCCTCAGGCCAGCGCTGTTCATCCCGGGCCATTGCTCCCGAGTCCATCACCTTGCGGGACAGTTCATCGATACTTGTCTGCAGATTTTCAGACTAAAGCACGACCTGACGGCTCTC
>JAFTZF010000026.1 GCA_017464645.1 Lachnospiraceae bacterium
AGTTGCAACTGATAGAAAAGTAAGGAGAGTCGTGTATGACTGGATTAGAGAAAATGATCAGCCAGATTGCGGAAGAGGCTAAGAGCACTGCCCAGAGCATGGTGGCAGAGGCAACTGCCCAGGCGGAGCAGATGGTTTCGGAAGCAAAGGCAGAAGCAGATAAGATAAGCGAAGCAATCTTCAGACAGTCAGAGACAGATACGAAAAATCATCTGGAAAGAATCCACTCCTCCGCAGACCTGCAGCGCAGAACAGCGATTTTGCAGGCGAAGCAGGAAGTGATCGCTTCCGTGCTGGAGAAGGCTTATGCTTCTTTGAATGATATGGAGACTGAGGCGTATTTTGAATTGATAAAAAAGATTCTGGGAAAATACGCATTGCCTGAAGCAGGTAATATCTATTTTTCTGCAGCGGACTTAAAACGTCTGCCGGCGGGCTTTGAGAAAGAGATTTCCAAGATTGCAGCAGGGAAGGGCGGCAGCCTGACTTTGCAGAAGGATAGTAAAGACATAGAAAACGGGTGCATTCTGGTGTACGGCGGAATTGAAGAAAACTGTACCTTCCGGGCACTGTTCAATGCCCGGAAAGACCGCCTGCAGGATGTGGCCAATCGGGAGTTGTTCGCATAACACGCATAAGGAGGTTAAGATATGTCTGATTTAGAATATACCTATGCGGTTGCGCGGATCCGTTCCAAGGAGCTGTCTCTGTTTTCGGCAGGGACACTGGATCAGCTCATGGCCCGAAAGACTTATGAAAGCTGCCTGCAGTTTTTGCAGGAGAAGGGCTGGGGTGATTCGGATACGCCCCTGGAGGCAGAAGCGATTTTGACCCGGGAGCGGGAAAAGACCTGGCAGGATGTGCGGGAGCTGGTAGCGGATATGTCGGTATTTGACATTCTGGGTTATCCCAATGCTTTCCACAACCTGAAAGCTGCTATTAAGGAAGTGTGTGCCGGGGGAAAGGGCGCTGCGGTGTACTATCAGGACACCGACCCTTCCGCACAAGAGATCCTAAGGGCTGTGCAGGAGCATGACTTTGCAAGTCTTCCGGAAAACATGCGGGCCGCGGCAGCAGAGGCTCTGGAGACCCTGCTTCATACAAGAGACGGTCAGCTTTGTGATGTGATCGTGGACCGGGCGGCTTTGGACGCCGTGTATCAGGCGGGAAAGGCTGCCAGGGACGCTGTGCTTCGCGAATATGCCGAGTCCAGCGTAGCGGTAGCTGATATCAAGATCGCAGTCCGTTCCCAGAAAACCGCAAAAACGTTAGATTTTATGAGGAGTGCCCTGGCGCCCTGCGATTCCCTGGATGTGGAAGCCCTGGCCCGTGCGGCTCTTAAAGGCCCGGAAGCCATTGGGGAGTATCTGGCCGGCACCGCTTATGCAGCAGGTGCAGAAGCTCTGGCTAAGTCCCCCTCCGCCTTTGAGCGGTGGTGTGACAACCGGATCATCGAGGCCATTCGTCCTCAGAAATACAATTCCTTCTCCGTGGGCCCTATCGTGGCATATGTGCTGGCCCGGGAGAATGAGATCAAAACGGTACGGATCATCCTGTCCGGTAAGCTGAATGGCCTGTCGGATGAATCCATCCGGGAAAGGATAAGGGAAATGTATGTATAAGATAGCAGTGCTTGGAGATTATGACAGCATTTACGGCTTCGCTGCACTGGGCCTTGAGACTTTCCCGGAGACAGACCCGGCGCAGGCCGCAAAGAAGCTGCACCAGCTGGCCACAGGCGGCTATGCTGTCATCTATGTGACAGAACATCTGGCAGCCCAGATAGAAAGTGAAATCGAGAAATATAACGAGCAGATGCTTCCCTCCATCATCCTGATTCCCGGCGTTTACGGAAATACAGGCAAGGGTGTGGACAGCGTCAAGAAATCTGTAGAGCAGGCGGTAGGATCGGATATCCTGTTCAGCAACTAGAAAGGTGGGTGATTCGTCCAAATGAGTATTGGAACGATTAAAAAAGTAGCGGGACCGCTGGTAATCGCCGAAGGCATGCGTGATGCCAACATGTTCGACGTGGTCCGGGTTAGTAATCAGCGTCTCATCGGTGAGATCATTGAGATGCATGGGGATGAGGCTTCCATCCAGGTATATGAGGAGACCTCGGGTCTGGGCCCCGGTGAACCGGTAGAATCTACCAACTTCCCCATGTCTGTAGAATTGGGACCGGGACTCATCAGCAGTATTTATGACGGTATTCAGCGTCCACTGGATGATATTATGAAATTGTCCGGAAACAACCTGAAGCGCGGTGTGGAGGTTCCGTCCCTGAAGCGGGATCTGAAATGGGACTTTGTACCGGTGGCACAGGTTGGCGATGGAGTGGAGCCGGGTGATGTGCTGGGAACCGTAGAGGAGACTTCCTCTGTAACCCAGAAGATCATGGTGCCCTACGGAGTTTCCGGCACGGTAAAAGAGATCAAAGCAGGAAGCTTTACTGTAGAAGAAGTGGTCGCAGTCATTGCCACCAGGGAAGGTGACAAAGAGCTGACCATGATGCAGAAGTGGCCGGTTCGGAAAGGCCGCCCTTATACAAAGAAGCTGCCGCCGGAGATGCCGCTGGTAACCGGCCAGCGCGTGGTAGATGCCATGTTCCCCATCGCAAAGGGTGGTGTGGCAGCCGTTCCCGGACCGTTCGGCTCCGGTAAGACCGTGATCCAGCATCAGCTGGCAAAATGGGCCGAGGCTGACATCGTAGTTTACATCGGCTGCGGTGAGCGTGGAAATGAGATGACGGACGTACTGAACGAGTTCCCGGAGCTGAAGGATCCGAAGACCGGCCGTTCCCTGATGGAGAGAACCGTTCTGATCGCAAATACCTCCGACATGCCCGTAGCGGCTCGTGAGGCATCCATTTATACGGGTATTACTATTGCAGAGTACTTCCGTGATATGGGTTATTCCGTAGCGCTGATGGCAGACTCCACCTCCCGCTGGGCTGAGGCTCTGCGAGAGATGTCCGGCCGTTTGGAAGAGATGCCCGGCGAGGAGGGCTATCCCGCATACCTGGGCTCCCGTCTGGCCCAGTTCTACGAGCGTGCCGGCCGCGTGGTTTCCCTGGGTAAGGACGAGAGGATCGGCGCCCTGTCCGTGATCGGAGCAGTATCCCCGCCCGGTGGTGATATTTCCGAGCCCGTATCTCAGGCAACCTTACGTATCGTAAAGGTTTACTGGGGACTGGATTCTTCCCTGGCTTACAGGCGCCATTTCCCGGCCATCAACTGGCTGACCAGCTATTCTCTGTATGTGGACAGCATGTCAAGCTGGTTTAATGAGCACGTAGCGCCCGATTGGATGGAAATGCGTCAGAGAATGATGAGCCTTCTGCAGGAAGAGGCAGAGCTGGATGAGATCGTAAAGATGGTAGGTATGGACGCCTTGTCTGCGCCCGACCGTCTGAAGATGGAAGCTGCCCGCTCCATTCGTGAGGACTTCCTTCATCAGAACTCCTTCCATGAGGTGGATACTTACACCTCTCTGGAGAAGCAGTATCTGATGATGAAGCTGGTGATCAGGTTCTTTGATGAAAGTATGGACGCTCTGAACCAGGGCGCAAATGTCAATGATATTATCAAGATGGCAGTCCGCGAGAGGATCGGCCGTTATAAATATACATTGAATGAAAACATTCAGAAAGAGTACGAGGCGATCAGCTCCGAGCTTGCAGCAGAACTGGCCAATGTACTTGGGAAGGAGGCCTTCTGATCATGCCAAAGGAATATAGAACAATACAGGAAGTGGCCGGCCCGCTGATGCTGGTACAGGGCGTAGAAGGCGTTACTTATGATGAAATGGGTGAAATTGAGCTGGCAAACGGCGAGGTCCGCCGTTGTAAGGTGCTGGAGGTAAACGGAACCGATGCACTGGTGCAGCTGTACGAGAGCTCTACAGGTATCAACCTGTCCAACAGCAAGGTCCGTTTCCTGGGACGCACCCTGGAGCTGGGCGTGTCTGCAGACATGCTGGGCCGCGTATTTGACGGTATGGGACATCCCATTGACAATGGCCCGGAGATCCTGCCGGATGAGCGCCGGGATATCAACGGCCTGCCCATGAACCCCGCAGCCCGGGACTACCCCAACGAGTTTATCCAGACCGGTGTTTCCGCTATCGATGGCCTGAATACTCTGGTTCGTGGACAGAAGCTTCCTATCTTCTCTGCATCCGGTATGCCCCACGCAGACCTGGGTGCCCAGATCGCAAGACAGGCAAAGGTTCGGGGCAGCAATGAGCAGTTTGCAGTAGTATTCGCTGCCATGGGTATCACCTTTGAGGAGTCCAATTTCTTCATTGACAGCTTTAAAGAGACCGGTGCTATCGACCGTACCGTTCTGTTTATCAACCTGGCAAATGACCCGGCTGTAGAGCGTATCGCAACCCCGCGTATGGCGCTGACTGCAGCAGAGTATCTGGCATTTGAGCAGGATATGCATGTACTGGTAATTCTGACCGACATTACCAACTACGCAGACGCCTTGCGTGAGATTTCCGCAGCCCGTAAGGAGGTTCCCGGCCGCCGCGGATATCCCGGATATCTGTACACCGACCTGGCCACACTGTACGAGCGTGCAGGCCGCCAGAAGGGCAAGAAGGGAAGCATTACCCTGATCCCCATTCTGACCATGCCCGAGGATGACAAGACCCATCCCATTCCGGACCTGACCGGATATATTACTGAGGGTCAGGTGATCTTAAGCCGCGAGCTGCACAGAAAAGGCGTGGTTCCGCCTATTGATGTACTGCCCTCCCTGTCCCGACTGAAGGATAAGGGTATCGGTGAAGGCAAGACCCGGGCAGATCACTCCAACACCATGAACCAGCTGTTCTCCGCCTATGCCCGTGGTAAAGAGGCGAAAGAACTGATGGTGATCTTAGGTGAGGCGGCGCTGTCCGATATCGACCTGATCTATGCAAAATTTGCGGATGCATTTGAAAAAGAATATGTATCCCAGGGCTTTGACGGCAACCGTGACATCGAAGAGACCCTGAATATCGGCTGGAAATTACTCTCTATCCTGCCCAGAAGTGAGCTGAAACGTATCGACGATAAGTATCTGGATGAACACTACGGTAAGCACTAGGCTCACACAATATGGAAGGAAAGAGGTGGTTTGATTGGCATCTACGCAGGTAAACCCGACCCGTATGGAGCTTACCAAGCAGAAGAAAAAGCTGGTGACTGCGGTGCGCGGCCACAAGCTTCTGAAGGATAAGCGGGATGAGCTGATGCGTCAGTTCATGGAGTTGGTTCGGGAAAATATGGCTCTTCGGCAGAAGGTAGAGGCTGGCATCAAATCTGCAAATACCAATTTTGTCATTGCAAAGGCAGGCATGTCCGAGGAAATCCTCAATGTGGCCCTCATGGCTCCCAAGCAGGAGGTCTATCTGGAGATTGGCAAGCGCAATGTTATGAGTGTGGACATTCCCGTCTTTGAGTACAAAACAAGAACTGCAGACACCAATGACATCTACTCTTATGGATTTGCTTTTACCTCCAGCGACCTGGACGATGTGGTAAAATCTCTGGCAGATATTCTGCCTGACATGCTGGTACTGGCAGAGCGCGAAAAGGCCTGTCAGCTCATGGCCAGCGAGATTGAAAAGACCCGCCGCCGTGTAAACGCGCTGGAGCACGTGATCATCCCCGAGGCGCAGAAGAATATCAAGTATATTACCATGAAGCTGGATGAGAACGAGCGAAGCACTCAGATCCGTCTGATGAAGGTAAAGGACATGATGCTGGAAGAAGCTCATCATTACAAAGAAAAACAGAAACAGCAGGCATAGAGTCCTGTGAAGAAAGGGGGAGCCCTTCAAGTCGTTTTATGACCTGAGGGGCTCTCTTTTACGTTGCCGGGGTCTAAGGGAAGATCCGGCGGATTTTTGGTAAAGACATAGAGTCATGTATGCTTCCTGGTTTTGTCTTTTTATCTGTTTATTTTCTCTCATCTTTAACCCTCCTGCCTTCAGGCGAATCTGAAAACGGAGGTTCCGATTAACAATGAATGGGGTATCATTTATAATTTTAAAAGATACAGTTTGTCTCTTTGTGTGGTTTTATATTATCGCAGATTGTCCGTTTTGAACATTGTTCAAATTTTATGAGATTAGATTCTTCTTGTATAAAATCCGGTAAGAAGGGGTGGTCCTGGAGCGACTTGTCGGGTTTGAGCGGGTTGCCGGATGCCACGATTCGAAAAATATTTTCGGGTGAAACAGCAGACCCCCGTCTGGAAACCGCAATGGGAGGCTCGTATCGCGGACATAAAGGAGTCTGCGGCAGAACTTGCCAGTTCGCTTCGGAGAGATAAAACGCATTTATTTATTGTTGCGTGCATATTAGGTGCTACTCTGATCCTGTTTCTGATGGTGGATCTGATGGTAGGAAGCGTTGGATGGATCAGATATTAGTAAGATGTTAATATAAAAAGAGGATTGGACAAAGAGGCTCTCTTTGTGATAAAATAAAGTCATCAATTTAATTCAAATGAAGGAGGACAGGGTTATGTCAACAGGATTAAAAGTTTGGTTATGGATTGTTTTTGTAGTAAACATTATTGGAACTGTAGTCGGCCTGGTTGGAAACATTCTTGGTGGTGTTTGGGGCTGGGTTAGCATTGTCCTGGGTGTAGTTGGTATTGTGGCAGTTGGAATGATGTTGTTTAAGCAGAAAAAAACAGGTTTTACAATGTTGATCGGTGTAGAGGTGCTGAGCATCGTGGTCAGTCTGTTTGCAGGCGGAATCGTTAGTACTATTATCGGTGCAGCACTTTTTCTGGGTATTACCTGGTTATTCCTGAAAAACGATTGGGCAAGCTTTACCTAAGGATCAGTGTCTGTACATAATGAATAAAAGTGAATGAGAGGCCGCGCCCCGTGCACTGTAGCAGGGGCGCGGTTTTTTGCATATAGTAAACAAAAAGGAGATTTTCATGAATCCTTATTATGAAAAATATATGCGGGGGAACTTTCCGGCTGCGAGCGCGTATCCGGTCTATCCTTTTTGCCCTATGTGCCCGTGGGAGGATGAAAAAGCAAAAGATCAAAGGCGCATGCAAGAGCTGTATCCAACCCTGGCTCGACAAATTCAACCGCTGGTAGAAGAAGAGTGCGACCGGATGGAATATGACGGCAGCTTTATGTTTGATGAGTTTCCGGACCGGCTTCAGATCCGCCGGATCTGCAATCGGATTTACGACCGGATGGATAAACGGTCGCTGCAGGATGATATGATGATGCAGAGTGTGGATTCTCACCAGGAATGGCTGCGGGACCTGATCACCGTCATGCTGCTGAATGAAATGCATCAGAGGCGCTGCAGAAGAAGAGACAGGAGATGCAACTGGTTATATTAAAAAAGAAAACCCCCGGCTTTTGTAAGTCTACAAAGAGCGGGGGTCTATTTTTTGGCTATTTTTTTGTGATTTCACGGGCAACATGGATGCCGCTGGCGGAGGCGTGGGACAGGGAGTGGGTGATACCGCTTCCGTCACCGATGATATACAGGCCTTTATGCCGGGTTTCCAGATGCTCATCCACCGCCACTTCCATATTATAGAATTTAACTTCCACACCGTAAAGCAGGGTGTCGTCATTGGCAGTACCGGGAGCCACCTTATCCAGGGCATAGATCATTTCGATGATACCGTCCAGGATTCGCTTGGGCAGAACCAGGCTCAGGTCGCCGGGCGTTGCATTGAGGGTAGGTGTCATAAAGGAGTCCTGCATTCGGTTGGGAGTGGAACGGCGGCCCCGGATCAGATCACCGAAGCGCTGAACAATGACGCCGCCGCCCAGCATAGTGCTTAAGCGGGCGATGGATTCACCATAGCCGTTGGAGTCCTTGAATGGTTCGGAAAAGTGTTTTGCCACCAGCAGCGCAAAGTTGGTGTTTTCTGTCTGCTTGGCCGGGTCTTCGTAACTGTGTCCGTTTACAGTGATGATGCCGTTGGTATTTTCATTTACCACGGCCCCCTTGGGATTCATACAGAAGGTGCGGACCAGGTCGCCGTACTTCTGGGTACGATAGACAATCTTGCTCTCATACAGCTCGTCAGTCAGGTGTGAGAATACTTCAGCGGGCAATTCCACGCGGACACCGATATCTACACGGTTGCTTTTGGTGGGGATGTCCAGGTCCCTGCACACGGTTTCCATCCACTTGGAGCCGCTGCGGCCAACGGAGATGATACAGTCTGTACAGCTGTAAGAACCGGCTTTGGTCTGAACCTCATAACCGCCGTCAATGATCGCAACAGCTTCCACAGGAGTGTCAAAAAAGAAATCTACCCGATCCTTCAGATAAGCATAGAGATTTTCCAACACCACATAGTTGATGTCAGTGCCCAGATGGCGCACAGAAGCATCCAGCAGATGCAGGTCGTTTTGAATACAAAGCTTCTTAAAACGAGTACCGGCAGTGGAATATAATCTGGTGCCTTCCCCGCCATAGGCCATATTGATCTCATCTACGTAGCGCATCAGGTCCAATGCCTGCTTTTTACCGATATATTCGTACAGAGTACCACCAAAGTCGTTGGTGATATTGTATTTGCCATCGGAGAAGGCACCGGCACCGCCAAAGCCGCTCATAATGGAACAGCTCTTACAGCCAATGCAGGTCTTGATCTTATCCCCGTCAATGGGGCAATGGCGTTTGCTTAAGGCATGGCCGGCCTCGAAAACACCTACTTTTAATTGCGGGTTCAGGCGTATCAGCTCATAAGCAGAAAAAATACCGCCGGGACCGGCGCCAATAATCAGTATATCGTAATTCATAGGGTTCCTCCAAACACATTTGTTTTGCATCCTCATTATATATTATTTAGGCCCAAAAAGCCATATGAAATCACAGGGGATGTTTGGGCAGGAATATTGTCCTTCCCGGGAATGTGTGATATAATTTAGCCGAAAGTAACGGGTATAACGCGGTTAGAGAGGCAGTTTTAATACATGGAAGAATTAAAGCAATTGTTGCAGGAACAATTAAATCAGGAGTTATCGCTGATCATCATCAGCAATCCCCGCAGCGGCCAGAGTGTCAGCAAGATCAAGATTCGGCCGGTACTTTTAAAAGAGCAGCTGTATTTTCAGGCAGAGCAGGCAGTGGGCCCCAAGGTGTTCCATGAAAATTGGAAGGCGGCGGATCTGCAGCAGCAGATCTTAAGCTGGATGCAGCTGAGCTTTAAGCAGCTGCAGCTGGAGAGCAGGACCGTGTCTGCTACGGCCCTGGTCAGCAAGAAGGGGAAAGTGACTTTGAAGAAAAAACAGCAGACCTGTTGTGTAAAACAGGGTCCGCTGGAACATAATAGAAAGAAACGTTATCTGCTGGAAGAAGGCAAGCCGGTGCCGTTTTTGGTGGACCTGGGCGTTATGACACCCGAGGGCAAAGTGGTGCATGCCAAGTATGACAAATTCCGCCAGATCAACCGTTTTCTGGAGTTTGTGGAGGATGTACTGCCGGAGCTGCCCAAAGACCGGGAAGTGACCATTCTGGACTTTGGCTGCGGCAAGTCCTATCTGACCTTTGCTCTGTACGAATACCTGAAGGTGTTAAACGGAGTGGATGTGCGGATCATCGGCCTGGATCTGAAGGAAGATGTGATCACCCGCTGCAATGCCTTAAGCGAAAAATACGGCTATGACAAGCTGCATTTCTGGCTGGGAGATGTGGCGAACTACGAGGAAGTCAGCCGGGTGGACATGGTGGTTACCCTGCACGCCTGCGACACGGCTACGGATCATGCCCTGTATAAGGCGGTCAAATGGGGCGCCCGGGTCATTCTGTCGGTGCCCTGCTGCCAGCATGAGTTGAATGGCCAGCTGCAGAATGACACCTTAAAGCCGGTGCTGAAATACGGCCTTTTGAAGGAGCGGATGGCGGCCCTCATTACCGATGGCCTGCGGGCAGAGCTTTTGACTTGCCAGGGCTATGAGACCCAGATACTGGAATTTATCGATATGGAGCATACACCCAAGAATATTTTGATCCGGGCAGTGAAGCGCCGCAAGGCGGCAGGGGAACTGTCGAAGGATTATAGAGCATGCGCAGAATTTCTGCATGTTTCCGGCACCCTGGAGCGGCTGCTCAACGAGGACATGGCGCAGGCCAAGGCTTCCGGGCAGGATGGAGAGGAGGCGTCCCACAGGTGAAAAAACTGATCTTAAAGATCGCCAGTGTGGTGCTGGCCTTTTTCCTGGGTCTTGTTTTCATGGGCTATCGGATGTCCGCAGGAAACCGGGAACTGATGGACTCTATGGCAGATGCTACGCTTCCGTTGGTGTCTGTGGTCATGGATGGTCAGGAATACAATACCATGCATGGATATACAGGTGAAATGGATGGGCAGACTATCCGCGGGGATGTGATTCCGCTGCCGGAGGACAGAAAGCTTACCATTGCCATTGACCCCTATGAAACAGAGATCCAGCGGGTTTGTTACGAGGTGCGTTCCCTGGATCACACCCGCCTTATTGAAGATACAGAGGTTGGATATTCTGAAAAAAGCGGCCGCCTGAAGGCGGTACTTTCTATTGTGGATCTGCTGGAGGAGGGAGAGGAATATGCCCTGATCATCCAGCTGGAAACGGCGCAGGGACAGCTGATCTCCTACTATACCCGCATTGCCAATATCGGGGAGACCCGTCTGGCCCAGTGTCTGGATTTTGCCATGACCTGGCATGATGCCACCTTTGATAAAGAAAATCTGGTGAGCATTTCCCAGTATCTGGAGTCGGATTCCTCTGCAGATAATGATACCCTGGAAAAGGTTACTATCCACTCCCGGTACAAGCAGATCATCTGGGCATCTATGGATATGCAGCCCTATTCGGAAGTGACACCTTACGTGACGGAGATCGATGCTTCTGTCACAGCCCTGCGGCTTGATTTTGTCACCCAGTATACGGGGGAGGACAAAGAGACAGAATATTATCAGGTGCAGGAATATTTCCGCATCCGTCATACGAACCAGCGGACCTATCTGCTGGACTACGACCGGACAGCCAATCGGATCTTTGACGGGGATGCCGGTGTCTTTGGGGAAACGCAGCTGGAGCTGGGCATTCTGAATGAGGATGTCCACTATATGAAAAACCAGGAAGAGAATATTGTGGCCTTCGTGCAGAATGGAGAACTGTGGAGCTATGACCTGGCCCGCAACGACCTGTCCTATGTGATGGGATTTCGGGACGGCTGGGATGCCCGGGCAAATTTCGGAGAGCATGATATCCGGATCATGGATATTGATGAGTCGGGCAGCATGAATTTCCTGGTGTACGGCTACATGAACCGGGGCATCCACGAGGGAGAGAGCGGTATCGCAGTCTATCACTATGATGCAGTGGCGAATACAGTGGAGGAGCAGGTTTTCCTGGAGAGCAGGAAGCCCTACGCAGTGCTGAAGGAGGAGCTGGGAGAACTGGCTCACGTAACAACGGATGAGGTTCTTTATCTCTATTTAGATGGCAGCATCTATGCTATTGATTTAAATACCAGAGAATGCACAGTGATCACGGAGGGCCTGCCGGAGGACTGCTATCTGGTATCTGAGGACCAGACCATTATGGCATGGCAGACGGGAGATTCCCTCTATGATGCCAAGGAGATTTATCTTCTGAATCTGGATACGGGCAGCACCCAGGTGATCACAGCCCGGGAGGGTGAATATGTCAGGGGCCTTGGATTTATGGGTACGGACTTTATCTGGGGAACAGCCAGCCAGGCGGATATTCGGAAGGATTTGACAGGAAATATTGTATTCCCCATGTATAAGATCGCGATCCAGAGCGCAGAGGGGGAAACTATTCGGGAGTTTGCCTATGGCGAACAGGGCAAATATGTGGTTTCTATTTCTGTGGAGGATAATCGGATCTCGCTGGAGTGTGTATCAAAATCCGAAAGCGGTTATGTGGAGGCTACGCCGGAGCCCATCACCAATAAGGCGGAAGAAATAAATGAGAGAATCGTTCTGAAGACCAAGACCACCACAGAGAAAAAGCGGGAGTATGTGTTTGCTTTTACCGACAAACGGGAGGCAGAAGATCCCACACTCCTTACGCCCAAGCAGGTGCTGTTCGAGGGCAGCCGGGCGGTTGTACCGGAACAGGAACAGCAGATGGAGCGTTATTATGTCTATGGCCAGGGCCGGCTGGTGGATTCCTATGATACAGCCAGAGAAGCTGTGGCAGCGGCAGATGCGGTCATGGGCGTGGTTACAGACAGGGATCAGAGCCTGATCTGGAATCGGAGCGGACGCAAGACCCGGACACAGATCCAGGGAATCGGGGAGCGTACCCTTCAGGCTGAAGAAACCAGTCTGGAAGCAAGCCTGTCTGTGATCTTGAATTTTGAACGGGTGTATCCGGATGTGAAACAGGAGCTGGCAGAAGGAAAGAATGCCTACGACATCCTCTCCGGCAACATGAAAGGAACGGTGCTGAATCTGACCGGCTGTGATTTAAGTACGGTGCTCTACTATGTGAGCGAAGGAAAACCGGTGCTGGCGCTGACAGGCGATGCCCAGGCAGTGGTGATCGTGGGATATGATGCCCAGAATACCATTCTGTTAGATCCGGACACAGGAACGATTTCCCGCATGGGGATGAATGACAGCACGGCGTATTTTGAAGAAGCAGGCAATTTATTTATCGGATATCTGGAAGACAGAGAATAGGAGAAATGATTATGGACACAAGAATTCAGACATTGGCGAAAAACTTAGTGCAGTATTCCTGCCGGGTGCAGCCCGGAAACAAGGTATATATCCACATCATCGGAAAGGCCACAGAAGAGTTGGGCCGCCAGCTGGTGCGGGAAGTATATGAGGCAGGGGGACTGCCCTTCGTACACATTACATCTCCCCGGCTGCAGCGGGAGCAGCTGATGCACTGCACCAAAGAGCAGATGGAGCTGATGGCTCAGGTGGATTCTCTGGAAATGTCCCGGATGGACTGCTACATCGGTGTGCGGGGTTCAGACAATGTGTCAGAGCTTTCTGATGTACCTTCGGAGCAGATGCAGCTGTATGAGCTGTATTATTCCACACCTGTGCATCATGGCATTCGGGTGCCCAAGACCCGCTGGGTGGTATTACGCTATCCCAACGAAGCCATGGCGCAGCTGGCCGGAAAGAGTACCACGGCTTTTGAGGACTTCTATTTTGATGTGTGCAATCTGGACTACTCCCGCATGGCAGAGGCCATGAAGCCCCTGGTGGACCTGATGAACCGCACAGACAAGGTGCGGATCACAGGCGCGGGCACAGACCTGACCTTCTCCATTAAGGATATCCCGGCCATCCCCTGTGCAGGCCAGATGAACATTCCTGACGGCGAGGTGTACACAGCGCCGGTGCGGGATTCCGTTAATGGTGTGATCACTTACAATGCGCCTTCCCTGAACCAGGGCTTTACCTTTGAGAAGGTGCGCCTGGAGTTTGAGAACGGAAAGATTGTCAAGGCCACGGCTAACGATACCGATCGTATCAATCGGATTTTTGACACAGACGAAGGCGCCCGCTATGTGGGCGAGTTTGCCATTGGTGTGAACCCTTATATCCTTCATCCTATGAAGGACATTCTGTTCGATGAAAAGATCGCAGGATCCATTCACTTTACACCGGGCAACTGCTACGAGGAAGCGCCCAACGGCAACAGCAGTGCCATCCACTGGGATCTGGTATTGATCCAGCGGGAGGAGTACGGCGGCGGAGAGATTTATTTCGACGATGTGCCCATAAGAAAAGACGGCAGATTCGTGATTCCGGAGCTGGAGTGCCTGAATCCGGAGAATTTGATCTAAAAAGGAGAATAGATGAGGGCGGGACCTGGAAGGGCCCGCCCTTGTTGGCTTTTTATGAATTGGAGGAGACCTACTCCTCCGGCATTTCAGGGATGTAGATCATGTTATAGGTGTCATCTGTAAGGACCCGGCTGCCGAAGTTCAGTTCAAAAGACACATGTGCCATGAAACTGTCCTGGTGCAAAGACTCTGCGGAGAGCAGAGCGATATGTTCCCCGTCCTTCGGTGCTTTGATCTCCAGCAGCTCCGTCAGCTCCATGGTTTCGGTTCCTGTAGGTGTGGAAAACATTTTTATGGACTGCGGGGTAGGGCTGGTCCACTGAACCACGATGGTATGGATGGCAGCGGTATTGTACCAATTGGCCTCAGGGAACACTTCCTCCAGGTTTTCGTCATAAAAATGGATGCTGTACACAGTGGCTTCCTCCTCAAAAGCCTCGGAATCCTCTGCGGGCTGGGACTTTGCAGCTTCCAGCTGTGCATCTCTCTTTTCCAGGAGTGCCTCCGACCTTTTCAGGCGCGCCTGTGTCACGGCAAGTTCTTCTTCGATGGCGCTCAGAGTTTGCTCTAGCTGTTTTGCGTGAAGCAAGCTGCAGACAAGAGCAATGAGCAAAGCGGCAGCGGCGGTCCAGCCAAGGATGCATAAAAGCTTTTTTGGCTGCGGGGACTTTTCCTCCCGGCCCTTCCTGATTTGTTCGCCTAATGTCATAACTAACATTCTCCTTTCTCCAGCCCGGTATCTTTGCCCGGTTTACTGCTGTTCCTAAGAACATTTTATATGCAACCGCGGTTGCAGTCCACCAATTTCCCGCAACTTTTCAGTTGCGAAAAAAATAATTGGAGAGAGTGGAATTGACTTTCTGAAGCACTTCAACATACAGAAGCTTGTGGAAGAAAAAAGCATAAGTTAATCTTCCTCAATCACCTGTATCTCCAAATAATCAAAATCAATAGATTCGATAAAATTATCCTTAGTAAAGCGGGTCTTGGCATGCCGCTGGAATTCCCGGATGGTGGCATCCAGCCACATGGGCTTTCCAAGGTCGAACTGATAGCAGATCTCATCCAGGGCCTGGAAGATTTTATGGGTGCGGGTGTCATCGGTATCGTTGATGATGACGGTGTCCCGAAGCATGCGATTGTCCTTAAAAATCTTGGCCCACAGCCGAAACATGGGAAATACCTCCTTTAAATAAAAAACAGCTATACTTATCTGAGCCTTAAGTATAGCTGATTTTTTTTGGAAAGTAAAGGCGCATTAAAAATCTGCGCCAGCCATTTCCCGGCGAAAAAGCATTTCCAGGCTGGCGGTCAGGGAAACGCCCAGGGCGGGCAGTACCCGGTCTAAAGCCTTCATGACGGCAGCCACTTTTTCGGTACGGGCATTTTCACCCATGTGGCCGATGCGGATGACCTGGCCGGCCAGCACATCAAAGGAGCCTGCCAGCAGGATGTTGTGGTCTCGGCGCACCGCATCCAGAATGGCCTTGGCTGTGGTGGCAGCAGGCACATCAAAGACTGTGACCGTATTGGAGAATCCGGATTTCTGATGCAGGGAAAGGCCTGTGCCGGAAATAGCCCGTCTGGTTGCCTGGGCAATGGCAGCGTGGCGCTTCACAATATCCGGGTCATTTTTGATATTTTCAAAGGCGGTACGTAGCCCGTAAATATCACTGACGGGCATGGTGTAGGGGAACCACTGGTTCTCGTAATAGCCATCAAAGGTCAGCAGATTCGCGTAGAAGGAAGTAATGGGACTTTTGCGGCTGTGCATGGCTGCATAGGCGTCGGCACTGATGGTTACAAAGGTCAGTCCCGGAGGCGCAGAAACCACCTTCTGAGAGCCGCCGCACAGCAGGTCAATTTGAAAATCATCCACCCGTACCTCTTCACCGAACATGGCGGAGACAGAATCCACAACGGTCAGGATCCCGTATTTTTTCAGCAGGGGGCAAATCCGGGAAATATCATTTAACATGCCGCTGGGGGTATCACAGTGGACTATCGTGGCATATTTAAAGGCATGGTCTTTTTCAAGATAAGCCGCCAGAACTTCCACATCCAGAGTGTGGCGGTAATCGGCGGCATATAATACAGGTGTGCCTCCGTACATGGATACAAAATCTGCAAATCCTTTTCCGAAGACTCCGTTGTCCAGCACCAGCACCCGGTCGCCGGACTCCGTCAGAGAGGCGCAGGCGGCCTCCAGTCCCAGAATACCCTCGCCTCCCAGAATCAGAGTTTCGTTTTGGGTGCAGAGCAACTGACTGATAAGCTCACAGGTTTCTTTATAATAGGTGTAGAAATCCGGGTCCAGATCCGGGTTGGTACAGGCCAGACTTCTGGCCATCCGCACATTTTCCCGCACCTGGGTTGGTCCGGGAGTCATGATCTCGTACATGGCGGTGCTTCCTTTCTTTATGAAAATAAATATTATGTAAATGGACAAATCAAGAAGGCGATGCTGGCAGAGCTTAAAAATTCCGGAGTAATTTGCGTAAGTGTTCTGCAGTGGCCAGGACGATGACTGCGGCCACACCAATCTGAATCAGATTACCGGGAATGGAGGCCACGGGAGCTGTCCAGCTGTGGTAAATGATCACCTCAGCAAAGTAGTAACCTACAATTTTGATGAGGCAGGCCGCCGCCAGAGCCAGGCTGTTCCAGCCAAAGCCGTGGTGTCTTTCGGTGATGGTGCCGACAACAAAGCCCATAAGTCCTACGATTACAAAGGTAAAAGGGGCCCACAAAGTCCAGCCTGACAGCAGGTCGAACAGTCCCATACCAAAGGCTCCGGCCAGAGTACCGGTGCGTTTTCCAAACAGAATGGCACAGAGAAACAGAGGAACATTTCCCAGGTGGATCAGGCCGCCGTTAGCCGCAATGGGAAGCCGGATATTGACAAAAGCAGTAAAGACCAGGGTCAGTGCTATGAACATGGCATCCAAAACCAGCTCTCTGGTGGTGTATGCTTGCTTTCTTGCAGGCGCAGCAGAAGAATCGTGTGTTGTAATCATAATGAATGCCTCTTTTCTTGTTAAAATTCTTTCGCTAGCTTGCACAAAGCATACCGGATATATGGCTATTTTAAAATAGCCAGTTTTTGCAAAAATAACCAGGCCAGATAAAGCGCAGACAGAGGCTGAAAATGGCAGGAGGCAGGAAGTAACAGTTGATAAAAAGGCCTGGAGCAGGTATAATATCTACGGAATGTTTTGTCGAACTTTAGGAGGAAGTATATGAGCCACGAAATCGATTTCCCGGAAGCAAGTGAATTTTTACAGAAGATGAAGTTAAAAAAGAGACTGATGGGCTATGATACAGAGGATGTAATGTTAGCCATGCATCAGTTGAACTGTCTGTACCAGAACCGTTTGACGATGATGAAAGAACAGATGGAACAGGCTGCCAGAGAAGAAAAAGAGCAGCTGAAGCAGGAGCTGCGGGAACAGATTCGTATGGAGGAGAGAGAAAGACTCCTGGAGGAAGCGGCAGAGAAGGAAGCTTTGCATAAGAAAGAACTGTCCCTTCTGGCAGAGGACTTAAACCGTGCAGCAGAGCAGCTGCAGGGTCTGCGCAGACGTGTGGGACAGATGACAGAGAATCCGGAAAAAGAAAAAGGAACCGACCATGAAAGAGATACCCAAGAGTTATAGTCCGGAAGAGATATTGGAAGAGCGACTTAAAAAGATATACAGAGGCAGGGCCCGGATGCGAATCATTGCCCAGGTGCTGGTTTTGGCAGCAGTGGTGTGTGCAGCATTCCTGTGGATCCTGGGGATTGCCCGGGTAGAGGGAGATTCCATGGCGCCCACTCTTCAGGAGGAAGAGCTGCTGTTGTTTTACCGGCTGGACAGGGAGTATCTGCCGGGCGATATGGTGCTGTTTGAAAGAGATGGGTATGAAGAGACTGTGAAGCGTGTTGTGGCCACGGCAGGCGATGTGGTTGACATTGATGCGGAAAAGGGCATTTTGTTGATTAATGAGAAGCCTGTGGAGGAATCCTATGTCTATGCAGAAACTCTGCCCACCTCAGAGAAGGTCACCTTTCCTTTAGAAGTAGAGGAGGGCCAGGTGTTTGTGTTAGGAGATAACCGGGAAGCATCCGGAGACTCCAGAGACTTTGGCTGTGTGCAGGTCTCTGATATTACCGGAAGGGTGCTTTGGTGGATCGGAAAGATGTTTTAAGGAAGGGATAGCCATGGAAGAACGTTTGATGCGTACAGGCCTGCTGCTGGGGGAAGAGGCCCTGGAGCGGCTGGCAGCCAGCCGGGTGGCAGTCTTTGGGATCGGCGGTGTGGGCGGCTATGTGACAGAGGCCCTGGCCAGAAGCGGTGTGGGGATGCTGGATCTGATTGACAGTGACAAGGTCTGCGAGTCCAATTTGAACCGGCAGATCATTGCCACCTATGATACCATAGGCCGATATAAAGTGGATGTGATGAAGGAGCGGATCTTATCCATCAATCCGCAGGCGAAGGTAAATACGCACTGTTGTTTTTATCTGCCGGAGCAGGCAGAACAGTTCCCCTTTGGGGAATATGACTATGTGGTGGACGCCATAGATACGGTGACGGCAAAGATTGACTTGATCTGTCAGGCCCAGAAGGCGGGGACGCCGGTCATCAGTTCCATGGGAGCGGGAAATAAGCTGGATCCCTCGGCTTTTCGGGTGGCGGATATCTATGAGACCTCCGTTTGTCCGCTGGCCCGTGTGATGCGCCGGGAGCTGAAGGCCCGGGGCGTCAGATCATGCAAAGTGGTATATTCCAGGGAAACACTCAGGGAGCCCATAGTAAAGGAGAGAAAGATACCGGGCAGTATTGCTTTCGTGCCGTCGGCGGCAGGATTGGTTCTGGCCGGAGAAGTGGTAAGAGATCTGACCGGGGCCTGGTAGTAAATTTGTAAGAAACAGGCCCATAAAATGAGGAGTGCCCCGACATACTTGCGTATGCCGAGGCTATTATGAAAAAATTTATCTATATACCAAATAAAATGTGGGAAACTTATTTTCCCTTTGATTAAATTTAGTATAACAACAAAATGTGAACGAAAAATGAATAAAATATGAACTTAATGTAAAAGTGTACAAAAAGTTTGGAAGAACTCGAAGAAAATGGTGCAAAATGCTCAAATAGGAGACGATATGGCAAAGCAACACTGGAAACCGGGGAATATGTTATACCCTTTGCCGGCTGTAATGGTCAGCTGTGCCCGGGAGGGAGAAAAACCGAATATCATTACCTTGGCCTGGGTAGGAACGGTCTGCACCAATCCTCCCATGGTATCCATTTCCATCCGGCCCAGCCGGTATTCCTATGATATCATCAAGGAGACGGGCGAGTTTGTGATCAACCTGACTACGGAGGATCTGATTCGCGCAGCAGATTACTGCGGTGTGAAGTCCGGCCGGGATGTGGACAAGTTTCAGGAGATGGGTTTGACTGCTCTGGCAGCCAGGGAACTTAAGGCAGCGCCTGCCATTGCCGAGAGCCCCGTAAATATTGAATGCCGGGTGTCCGAGATAAAAGAGCTGGGTAGCCATCATCTGTTTTTGGCGGATGTGGTGGGTGTCAGTGTGGAGGATGCCTATCTGAATGAGGCGGGCAAATTTCAGCTGAATGCTGCAAATCTGGTCTGCTATTCTCATGGGGAGTATTTTACCCTGGGACAGCAGTGCGGCAGCTTTGGATACAGTGTGAAGAAAAGAGGAAAACGAAAGTGAAGCATAAAAATGTAGTGTTGATTGGTATGCCGGGCGCAGGCAAGAGCACCATGGGAGTGGTGCTGGCCAAGGTTAGCGGCATGGATTTCATAGATGCGGATCTGCTGATACAGGCCCAGGAGAAGCGGCTGCTCAGTGAGATCATTGAGCAGGAAGGCGTGGAGGGGTTTCTGGTTATTGAGGAGCAGGTGAATGCTTCCATTCAGGCGGAAAATGCAGTCATTGCCACCGGCGGCAGTGTGATCTACGGACCCAGGGCCATGGAGCACCTGCGGGAAATCGGAACTGTAGTATATCTGCGGCTTTCCTATTCCACCATTGAGTCCCGTCTCTTTAATATCAAGGGCCGGGGCGTGGCACTGAAGGAGGGCCAGACCTTGCGGGACCTGTACGAGGAGCGGTGTGTGCTGTACCAAAAATATGCCCACATCACCATTGATGAGGAAGGGCTGGGCATTGAAGAAACTGTAGAAAGAACGTTGCAAGCTTTGGGATAGAAGTTCATGAGAAGAAAACTGTTTTTTAACAAAAAATCAAAATTGGTATACATTGAGGCATTTGTTATCGCCTGCGCCTGCATGCTCCTGATGGTTCCTTTTCTGGGTGCAAATATTGAGGGCGGAAGCGGCTACTATGAGGTGACTCTGGCCGGAAAGCTGGTGGGCTCTGTGAAGGATCCCGGTGTGGTAGAGCAGGCTTTTCTGGATGCCCGGGCACGGATATCCAGGGAAACGGACGGCCTGGTGCTGGCGGATGTGGAGTACAGCATGGAGGAGGTCGGAAAGATCTTCGGAACAACCATGGATAGTGAAGCCCTGACAGAAGCCATTTATGAAGAGCTGCAAAAAGATGTGGTGACGGCTAAAAAGAAGGCCTATCTGATCAAGATCAATGAGTTTACGGTGACGGTTGGCAGCTATCAGGATGTGTTGGATGTACTGAATGCCACCAGGAGCAAGTTCGACCCGGAGGACGAATTTGAAATCAGTATTGTTTCCGAAGCAGACCGGGAGCTGCAGGTATACACGGCCGAGATGACCAGTAAGAAAGCCCTGGAGGTTCAGGAGGAAGAAATCATCCGGGAGAAACCGGGCCTGGCCTCCGCCTTTTCCAAGGCGGGTATTGCGGCCTACAACCTGTCGCCTCTGGTAAAGGATATTATTACGGCCACTGTGACGGAGGAACTGCTGGAGGAAGAAGCTGCAGCGGAGGAAGAGGAGCCTCAGGTTCAGGGAGACGGACTTCGGGAGTTGTGGTTCAGCGAAAAGGTAGAGATCGTAGAATCCTATGTGAGCCAGGATCAGATCACACCGGTGGAAGAAGCCATTGAACTGGTGACCAAGGATACGGAGAAGAATCAGATTTACGAGGTGCAGGCGGGAGATACTCTTTCCGGTATTGCCAACGGCAACGGCATGCTGGTAAAAGATCTGCTGGCACTGAATGAAGGCATGACAGAAAATACTGTGATCCGTGTAGGTGACGAGCTGATCATCACGGTGCCGGAGCCGGAGCTTTCTGTTATTACAGTAGAAGAATCCACCTATCAGGAAAATTATTTTGCAGAGACCCAGTATATTTTAAATGATGAATGGTATACCACCAAGAGCGTAGTCCGCCAGGAAGGACAGGCCGGTCTTCATGAAGTAACGGCCCTGATCACCAGCAAGAACGGCATCGAGACGGACCGGGAGATCATTGCAGAGACGGTTCTCGAAGAGCCGGTGGCAGAGATCATCGAGAAGGGAACCCAGACGCCGCCCACCTATATCAAGCCTCTGTCCGGCGGAACATTTACTTCCGGATTTAAGTGGAGATGGGGACGCCAGCACAAGGGTGTTGACTGGGCGTGTCCCACAGGTACAGCCATCATGGCTTCCTGCGGCGGCAAGGTGATCCAGGCGGGCTGGTTCAGCAGCTATGGCAACTGTGTCACCATCCAGCATCCGGATGGAAGAAAGACCCGATACGCGCACCTGAGCAAGGTTCTGGTGTCCGTAGGCGAGAGCGTGGCCCAGGGAGAGAAGATTGCCCTCAGTGGAAATACGGGACGAAGTACGGGACCGCATCTGCATTTTGAGATCATCATCAATGGTTCTCAGGTGGACCCGCTGAAATATCTGAATTAAATACCAAAAGAGAAAAACTGCTGTATGGCTTTTGGCTGTACAGCGGCTTTTTTGCTGAAAAAGCGCAGTCCCGGACCCGAAAATATTTTTGTATTTACAAATTTTCCTTTTGTGATATACTTAGTAAAGATGATAGAATCAAAAATATGGGAGAGTGTGCCCAGTTACATCATATAGATTGTGCAGAATAATTTCGAAGATTTCCCTGTATAGCGGGAAATGGTTTGTGAAAAGATAAATAAGACGATAACATAGCAGTGGACTAGCCACTGGAAAATGGAGCTATTTTATGGAACAGTATGTGATCAAAGGCGGAAATCCGCTGGTTGGAGAAGTGGAAATTGGCGGTGCAAAGAATGCGGCACTGCCCATACTGGCCGCGGCCATTATGACGGATGAAACTGTCCTGGTAGAGAATCTGCCGGACGTAAGAGACATAAATGTATTGTTAAATGCCATGACAGAGATCGGTGCCCGGGTGGAGCGGCTGGACCGCCACACAGTGAAGATCAACGGTGCGCTGGTTGGCGATCTGAGTGTGGAGTACGAGTCCATTAAGCGGATCCGGGCCTCCTACTATCTGCTGGGTGCATTGCTTGGCAAATACAAACGGGCGGAGGTGCCCCTGCCGGGTGGCTGCGATATCGGTACCAGACCGATTGACCAGCATTTAAAGGGATTCCGTGCGCTGGGTGCCCAGGTGCGCATTGAGCATGGTTCTATTATTGCGGAAGCAGAGCATCTGCGTGGAAGCCATATCTATCTGGATGTGGTCAGCGTAGGCGCTACCATTAATATTATGATGGCAGCAGCCATGGCAGAGGGCAGCACCATTATTGAGAATGCGGCCAAGGAGCCCCACGTGGTAGACGTGGCCAACTTCCTGAACAGTATGGGTGCCAACATCAAGGGCGCAGGTACCGATGTGATCCGTATCCGCGGCGTGGAGAGGTTGCATAAAACCGAGTATTCCATCATTCCGGACCAGATTGAAGCCGGCACATTCATGCTGGCAGCAGCGGTGACCAAGGGTGATGTGACGGTAAAGAATGTAATTCCCAAGCATCTGGAAGCCATTACAGCCAAGCTGTTTGAGATTGGATGCGAGATCAAAGAGCTGGATGATGCCGTGCGGGTAGTCTGTGCAAAGGGACTTCGCAGCACCAATGTAAAGACCCTGCCCTATCCTGGATTTCCTACCGATATGCAGCCCCAGATCACGGTGGCGCTGGCTCTGGCGGATGGAACCAGTATGGTAACAGAGAGTATCTTCGAGAACCGCTTCAAATATGTGGATGAACTGGCCCGCATGGGCGCCAACATCCGTGTAAAGGGCAATACCGCCTTCATTGATGGCGTGGAACGCTACACAGGAGCCCAGGTTTCCAGCCCGGACCTTCGTGCAGGCGCAGCTCTGGTCATTGCCGGACTGGCAGCAGAGGGCATTACCATTGTGGATGACATCCATTATATCCAGCGTGGTTATGAGCGTTTCGAGGAGAAACTGCAGAGCCTGGGTGCTCAGATGGAACGGGTTTCCAACGAGCGGGAGCTGCAGAAATTTAAATTGAAGATTGGTTGATGATTGAGGGAACTCCTATGGAAATATCTCAGATTATGGAGCAGATCGTGTCCAGATGTGAATTTTACAATGCACAGACAGTGATCCTTTTTGGTTCAAGAGCCAAAGGCACACATACCGCTCGCAGCGATTTTGATATTGCTGTAAAGGGCGTGGCAGATATAGAGGGATTACGGAATGCCCTGGAGGAGATCCCTACGCTTTACAAGATTGATGTGGTGGATTTGGACACTTGTCGAAATGAGCTGCTGATGGAGGATATTGCTGCTTATGGACGCAAAGTTTATGAAAAGGTTTGAAAGCTATAAAAAGAGTCTGACATCTTTGATGGAGGCCAGACAGAGAGACTTTTCGGATTCTTTTGTATTAAGCGGCACCAGTGCGAAATTCTGCATTACCTTTGACCTGGCGTGGAAAGTGATGAAGGATATTCTGATTCAGCATTATGCGATCACTGATTTTGTTTCCGGTTCTCCCCGGGAGGTTCTCCGGGCCTCATTTCAGGCAGAATTAATTGACAGCGATGTATGGATGGACATGCTGAAAGTCAGAAATGAGTTGTCTCATGATTATGATGGAGAGATTGTGACTGCTCATTGTGAGACCATCGTGTACAGATATGTAGACACCATGTCTGCTTTTCAGGAAAAAGCAGAAGCGATTTTAAAATCTTATTGATAGATTAAGAAATACTTGACAATGCTTCGTAAACATTGTAGAGTATCTGTGGAAAAAGTCCATAAAAGTATATTTCTCTTATTCAGAGTGATGGAGATACAAAGGATCTGTGAAGTCACGGCAACCCCAGCGATGGAAGGTGCCAGCCTGAGCGAGTAAATCGAACAATAAGAGGATTTGATATAGAAATGTCGAGTCCACTTATGTGGACTCTTTCGTTTTGTATAGGATCAAAAAACTTAAACACAAAGAGATGTGAAAGGAGTACAAATGGAAAAGTTATTATTCACTTCTGAATCTGTAACTGAGGGACATCCCGATAAAATCTGCGACCAGATCTCTGACGCGATTCTGGACGCGCTGCTTATGCAGGACCGCATGAGCCGGGTTGCCTGTGAGACAGCTACCACTACCGGTCTGGTGCTGGTAATGGGAGAGATCACCACTACCGGCTATGTGGATATTCAGAAAATTGTTCGCGAGACCATTCGCGAAATCGGTTATACCAGAGGAAAATACGGTTTTGACGCAGACAACTGCGCAGTTGTGACTGCTATTGATGAACAGTCCGGCGATATTGCCATGGGTGTAAACAAGGCGCTGGAAGCAAAGGAAAATATCATGAGCGAGGACGAGCTGGAGGCCATCGGTGCAGGCGACCAGGGTATGATGTTCGGATATGCGTCCAACGAGACCCCGGAGCTGATGCCCTACCCCATTTCTCTGGCCCACAAGCTGGCTCTGCAGCTGACCAAGGTGCGTAAAGAAGGCACTCTGACGTACCTGCGTCCTGATGGAAAGACCCAGGTAACTGTAGAATATGATGAAAACGGCAAGCCTCTGCGCCTGGATGCAGTGGTACTTTCCACCCAGCACAGTGAGGATGTAAGCCAGGAGCAGATCCATGCAGACATTAAGAAATATGTCTTTGACGAGATCCTGCCGCCAGAACTGGTGGATGAGAACACCAGGTTCTACATCAATCCCACCGGCCGCTTTGTGATCGGCGGACCTCATGGCGACAGCGGTCTTACCGGTCGTAAGATCATTGTAGATACCTACGGCGGCATGGCCCGCCACGGCGGCGGAGCATTCTCCGGCAAGGACTGCACCAAGGTAGACCGCTCTGCAGCATACGCAGCCCGCTATGTGGCTAAGAACATCGTAGCAGCAGGCCTGGCTGAGAAATGCGAGATCCAGCTGTCCTACGCAATCGGTGTAGCAAGACCCACCTCCATCATGGTGGACACCTTCGGCACCGGCAAGGTGTCCGATGAGAAGCTGGTAGACATGATCCGGGAGAACTTCGACCTGCGTCCCGCCGGCATCATCAAGATGCTGGACCTGCGCAGACCCATCTACAAGCAGACCGCCGCCTATGGACATTTCGGCCGCACCGATCTGGACCTGCCCTGGGAGAAGACAGACAAGGCAGAGGACCTGAAGAAGTATTTATAATGCTATATAATGTGAATAAGAGGACTTCCCCATGCGGGAGGTCCTTTTTTGTACCCAAACTCAATAAAATCTTAAGAAATAATTTCCCTGTAATTCATTGAGCTTTCAGCACCTCAAAGGTAAACTTATCATATAGGCATGGGAAATAATAGGAGGTGGGTCATGAAAGACAAAAGATACTTAAAAATAATATTTCTGTTATTACTGGTTTCTCTTTTTCTTCCCTGGTTTACATACGATGCAAAGATGATGGGATATTGCTGGGGATATCAATTCCTAAAATGGCTTGCGGTTCCGCTGATCATCATTGCAGGATATTTGTTTGTGCCAATACGAAACAAAATCTATTTGATCCTTACGGAAGTAAGCATGATCGCAAACCTTAGCATTTTGGTGATCGTTTTCGGAAGATGGCAGGAAGCTTGTAATATTGTCACAGGTTTTCAGTGGAAGGATGGCTGGTATACGGCATTGCCTACCTATTGGATGTCGGCAGCCTTGTTTGTGACATTTTTTGTTGTGTTTCAATATGATTTATTGAAAAAGCGTTCCGAATAGGAGGCGCGTCATATGAAGAAGAAAATATGGATTTGGGGAAAATTCTATGATATGATAAAATCACAGGAGTAATGTACAAGGAGGGAATTGGCATGGATTACAGAGAAAAATTCGCGAATCTGCAAATACTTTGTAGAGATCATTACACAGTTGCCAAAGGGGTGCTGGAGGCCCTTGTATCAAAACATCCGTCAGCGTCTGCAACGGAGATGTTTTGCAGGCTTGATAAGCTTTCCCAAATGCTTGGCGGAGAGACCATGACCAATCAGTTGAGCAATGAAGCGGTTCGGGCGCTTACAAAGCTGTTTAACATGGCTGCTTCCATGGCATATTATGTATGCAGTTATAATGATGGCTGGACAGCGGTATTGCACGAGAACTTTTCCGTTGAAAGCATTTCATCCTATGCGCAGGAATTTTCGCGGGACAATCCCCGGTATCTGGTCGTTGCATTAGGCGCTAATTATGAGCAGTTTGTGTGTGTCGTATACAAAGATGGTCAAAAGGTTGCGGAACATTATGCAGGGCAGGAACTGGACCATATCGGGATGAAACCACATATGGGTGATATAAAATTGTTTGCAGAACTCCTCCGGTGTACGGAAGAGGAAACATATCGGGCACTGAACGCCGATGTTGAAAATCTGCCGGAAGCAATGTCACAAGTTTTGGGACATAGGATTGATTTGCGTGCAGATGACATAGATCCGGCGGATGGTCTGGAATATCTGGAGGTGTCAGCAGAGGGAATCCGTTCGTGCTAGAACTGATCCTTTTTTATCGGGCTGCTATAAAAAATCTGTCTGTGAAATCCATTGGCGGCCGGTATAATTTCTCAATATTATTTTTGGTAAAACGAAAAGGACTTCCCCGGCGGAGGTCCTTTTTTAATAAAAGCAAATGAGTCTACCGTATCTGTAAATCTAAATTCAAGCCTCTATAGTGCATAAGGCATTTAAAAAAATCTTTCCAGGCGGAAAAGGTTATGAGAATAGGTACCATAAAAGCAACAATGAACACTGCCACAAGAATTAATTGGGTGCGACGATTGTCCCGATTCATCTTTAGTGCCTTCTTTATGAACAAAACATCAAAAAGAAGGGTCAAAAAAATCACAAGAAAGCCAAGAGGCATAAATAAAAGGCCATCCTCGTTAGCCTGGATGCCTTTGGAAAAATTAAAGGCAATCAGGAAGAAGAGGGGCAAAATGTAGGTGCAACAGAAAATGTATGCAGTGCTTACGATATAATAAAGAGAGCGTTTTTTCATTGCTTTTCACCTCCGGAACAGGATAGCACACATCCCAATAGTGCACAAGGGTCTTCCCCGGAACTTCTGAAAAATTTAAGAAAAGTTTTAGAATTGAAATATTGACGTATAATCTTCATAGGCATATAATAAGAACACTGTTCCGACCGAACGGTCGGTCGGAAAATGTAGAAGAATGCCGAAAAAAAGAGAACCGGCGGCATAAAAGAGGAGGAAAATCCGTTGATTTCAAAATTCAGTGTAAAGAAACCATATACGGTGCTGGTTGCAGTGGTATTGGCAATCATTTTGGGTGTCGTGGCATTTACCAAGATGACCACGGATCTGTTGCCCAGCATGAACCTGCCCTATGTGGTAGTTATGACGACTTATCCGGGAGCCAATCCCGAAACTGTGGAGATGGTAGTAACGGCACCGGTGGAGTCGGCCATGGCTACTGTCAGCAACATTGAAAATATCAGTTCTGTGTCCGGAGACAACTATTCCATGGTAATCATGGAGTTTGCCCAGACCACAAACATGGACTCGGTATCCCTGGAAATCCGGGAGAGCCTGGACCAGATCAGCAGCTACTGGGATGATACCATCAGCAATCCCATTATCATGAAGCTGAATCCGGATATGCTGCCGGTTATGGTGGCAGCCGTGGGCAAAGAGGGCATGACCAATGCCAAGATCACGGATTATGCCAATAACAAGCTGATTCCGGAGCTGGAAAGCCTGGAGGGCGTAGCTTCTGTAGATGGCAGCGGCCTGGTGGAGGAAAGCGTGCATGTCATCATCCGCCAGGAAAAGATCGATCAGGTCAATGAGCAGGTATTTGGCTATCTTGAGGACCAGTTTGCGGATGCAGAAAAAGAGATCACAAAGGGCCAGAAAGAGCTGAATACCAGTATTGTGGAGCTGCAGAACAGCGAGGCTGAGCTGAATCAGGGCAAGCAGGAGCTGGAGGATGGCATGAGCGAGCTGGAGAGCGGCATTGACAGTCTGGACGCCCAGAAGGCGGAAGTAGCCAGGCAGCTGGCAGAGGCCAAGGCTCAGCTGAATGAGGCCAAGGATCAGCTGCAGATGAAGCTGACTCAGATCGATGCAGGCATTACAGAGATCGATACACAGCTGCTTCCGCTTCAGCAGTCTGCCGCAGAGCTGCAGGCAGTGTCTGAGGGCCTTGCAAAGCTGCAGGAAACCGCAGAGTCAGCAGAGACCCAGAATCCCGGCAGCGGAGATACTGTGGTGGCAGCAGGTGTGCAGGAGCTTTTGAAGGAAATTTCCACGGAAGCTGTAGCGGATCTGATAAAAGAGGTAGATACACAGGCAGAGCTTGCCGTTGCCATTGGATATGTAAATGCCACAGCTGCAGATGTAAAAACGCAGCTGGAAGCAGCCCAGAAGACAGCTGATGCTGCAAAGGAGCCGCTGCTGAAAACTCAGGCACAGCTGGAAGAGCAGAAGAAATTGCTAAATGAGCAGCTGACGGAGCTCAATAAAAATGAAATTCTGGCGGCCATTGAAATGGGAAGCGGTTCAGCCGTTTTGAATATTACAAAATCCCAGCTGGAGTCCGCTAAGGAACAGCTGAAATCTTCCGAGGCGCAGCTGGACAGTGCCTGGGATCAGATCAACGATGCCAAAAAGCAGCTGGCGGATGGGAAGGAAGAACTGGAGGAGCAGAAGGAAAGTGCTCTGGAGTCAGCAGATATGTCCAAGGTGCTGACTGTGGATACCATCAAATCCCTGCTGGCAGCCCAGAACTTCTCCATGCCCGGCGGCTATGTAACAGAGGAAGGCATTGAGTATCTGGTGCGTATCGGAGATAAGCCGGAGGATGTGGAGTCGCTGGCCAATATGCCTCTCATGAACTTGAATATGGAAGGTGTGGATACCATCTGTCTGAAGGATGTGGCAGATGTATTCATGACTGACAACTCTCAGGAGACCTACACCAATATCAACGGAAACCCGGGCGTATTGCTGAGTATTCAAAAGCAGACCGGTTATTCCACAGGCGAGGTTTCTGATAAGCTGGATGCAAAGTTTGAGGAGCTGATGGCAGAGGACAGCACGCTGGATATCACACCGCTTATGGATCAGGGCATTTACATTGACCTGGTTATGGATTCCATCATCAGCAACATCCTGTTGGGTGCGGCGCTGGCAGTTATCATCCTGATCTTCTTCCTGCGGGATATCAAACCTACATTTGTCATAGCATGCTCTATCCCCATCAGTTTGGTGACCACGGTGGTGCTCATGTATTTCAGCGGTGTGACCCTGAATGTCATTTCCCTGTCAGGTCTGGCCCTGGGTATCGGTATGCTGGTGGATAACTCCATCGTAGTCATTGAAAATATTTATCGTATGCGAAGCGAAGGTGTGCCCATGAAAGAGGCGGCCATTGAAGGTGCCCGGGAAGTGGGTGGTGCGATCCTGGCATCCACCCTCACAACAGTCTGCGTATTCCTTCCTATTGTGTTCACAGAAGGAATTACCCGTCAGCTGTTTGTGGATATGGGTCTGACCATTGGTTACTCTTTGCTGGCCAGCCTGGCAGTGGCCATGACGGTAGTTCCGGCCATGTCCTCCAAGATGCTGGTAACAGCTAAAACAAAGCAGGAGAGCCGTTTCTTCACAGGTATGATCTCCGGCTACGAAAAGCTGCTGAAGCTGGCTTTGAAGGCAAAACCGGTGGTTATTATAGGGGCGGTGGTGCTGCTGATCGTCAGTGCGGTGGCTGCCATGTCCAATGGTACAGCTTTCATGGAAGAGATGGACAGCACCCAGATGAGTGCTACCGTAACCCTGGAGGAGGGCGCCTCCCTGGATGACACCAGAGAAGTGACAGATGAAGCCATCCGCCGCATTATGACAATAGAAGATGTAGAAGATGTGGGAGCCATGACCAGCAGCGGTACTATGAGCATGATGTCCGGCGGTTCCAGTGACAATGTGGCTACGGTCTACATCACCTTAAAAGAAGATAAAACACGGGATAACAAAGAAATCGGAAAAGAGATCGAAAAGCTGGTGGCAGATCTGGACTGCGAGTTCAGCGTGGAGACCTCCAGCATGGATATGTCTGCCATGGGCGGAAGCGGAATCCAGATCAATATCAAAGGCCGCGACCTGGATACCCTGCAGGAAATTGCTACGGAACTTGCAGGCCAGCTGGGCAGGATCGAAGGACTTACCGAGATTTCCGATGGCCAGGAAGAGACTACCGGTGAGCTGCGCGTGATTGTGGACCGGGAGAAAGCCATTGAGAAGGGACTTACGGTAGCCCAGGTATTTGCCATGCTGAATGCCAAGCTGGCAGACCCCGGCAGTGCAACCACCCTGGTGACAGAGGTCAAGGACTACAACGTGCTGGTCATGGATGGAGAAGATATTGAACTGACCCGGGATGCCGTGGAAGAAATGGTGCTGACCATTTCCAAGGAAGACGGAACCTACGAAGAGCTGCCTTTAAAGGAGATTGCCGCCTTTGAGCGGACCGAGGGTGTAAAATCTATCCGGAGAGATGCCCAAAGCCGTGTGATCAGTGTGTCTGCTGCTCTTGCAGATGGCTATAATGTAGGACTGGTGGGCGCAGATGTGGAAGAAATGCTGGAGAACTATGACCTGCCTGCAGGCTACACGGCACAGATGACAGGTGAAAATGAAACCATCAACGAGGCCATGGGACAGCTGATGCTGATGCTGGTTCTGGCGGTTGCATTCATGTACCTGATCATGGTGGCTCAGTTCCAGTCGCTCATGTCGCCGTTTATCGTAATGTTTACTATTCCGCTGGCGTTTACAGGCGGCTTTCTGGCACTGTTTATGGGCGGCTTTGAGGTCAGTGTCATTGCCATGATCGGATTTATCATGCTGTCCGGTGTCATTGTAAACAATGGTATCGTATTGATCGACTATATGAACCAGCTGCGGGAGCGCGGTATGCAAAAATACGAAGCGATCATTGAGGCAGGTAAGACCCGTCTGCGTCCGGTGCTGATGACTGCACTGACTACCATTCTGGCTATGTCCACCATGGTATTCAGCAAGGATATGGGTGCGGACATGGCACGGCCTATGGCGGTGGTAACTGTGGGCGGTCTGCTCTATGGCACACTGCTGACCCTGTTTGTGATCCCCTGCATCTATGATTGGTTTATGAAAACCAAAAAGAAGAAAGTTCACAGTGACGAGATGGAGGTGGCCTAAGATGGAACAGAAACCAAAGGTGCAAGCCATTTATAAGGCAGTATTGGAGCTGTTGGACGAAGGGCTGGACATCGCAGGGATGAGAGTATCCCAGGTGGCTGCCCGGGCCGGCATCGGCAAGGGTACCGTATACGATTACTTTTCCAGCAAAGAGGAAATGGTGGTTGATGCAATACTGTACGAAATCCGAAAAATGACGGAAGAAATCAGCGGGATCGTGAAAGCGGAGACCGGATTCAAGGGAAAAATGTACGGAGTTTTCCGCTATATGGAGCAGAGCATGGAGGAAAACCATGGGTTGGCCAGGATGTTTCGACTGATGGACCACACCCGGGGCATGAGCCCCTCCATGCAGGAGCTGCTGGAGAAGCGCAAGGACGAAGCTTGTGGCATTCGGGAGGCATTGACCGGGTTGAGCCAGGAGGCCCAAAAGGAAGGCCTGGCAGGAGAACTGCCGGATTCTGTAGTGACTCTGACCATATCTGCAAAGCTGCTTATGTTTCTGATGTATCTGGAAAGAAAAGCGGATATTGGGAATATGGACAGAGAAAAATGGAAAAGCTATTTATATCAGGGAATTCTGGCAGATTTTAGTGTACGGATATAGGAAAGGATTCATCCTGATGCAAGTGGAAAAACCCAAGGAAATCTTGGGTTTTTCTTAATTTTTCTTAAGAATTGGGAATTCGCTTGAACCTTTCTGCATAAGATGCTAAAGTGAGATGTATTCTAAACTGGGAACGAATGCTTGTACGCAGACCGTGTACAAGCCTGTTTGATAAAAGGTAGGAGATTTGATGAGAAGAAAGACAGATGCCAGATTTGCAGTGACTGCAGTGATCTTGATCGTGCTGACAGTGATATTTGCTCTGACTTTAAAATATAAACAGAGGCAGGAGGATCCGTCGGTTCAGACAGAGCAGGATACCCAGACAGGGGATGTGCAGCTGGACCAGGAGCAGCTCCAGGAGTTTGAGAATGCCGGGGAGTCACAGGCGGATCAGAAGGAAGAGCAGCAGCCGGTTATCAGTATGGAAGAAGTGGAAGCCCAGCGAGCGGCTTTTGTGACAGATTATACCAGTGCGCCGCTGCTCAGCACCACACCGATCAAATACCTGACTATGCAGCAGGGCGGTCAGCCGGGAGAAGTGAATTTCAACTGGTTCTCCCCCAGTAATGCCAGAGGCCAGGTGGTTCTTTACAATACGGCTACCGGCGAGACCAGGACCATCAACGCAAGTACCACGGCCTCTGCCACAGAGCCGGGTTATTACTATAATAAAGCGGCGGTAACGGGTCTTCAGGAGGAGACCACGTACTCCTATAAGGTGGGAAATGCCGCCGGCTGGTCCCCGGTGTATTCCTTTACTACGGAGAATTTTACGGGAGACTTTACCTTCCTGGTGGCTTCGGATGCCCAGATTGGTCAGTCGGAGATGGAAGTGGTCCAGGACACCATTGACCGCTGGGATAAGGTGGTGACCCGCGTTACCAGCTATGTGCCCAATGCGGCCTTCTTTGCACACCTGGGTGATCAGGTGGCTACCTATAATGACCCCACGCACTATACGGGCTTTTTTGAACATCTGGGCCTCTACACCATTCCTATGGCGCCTGTGGTGGGCAACCATGATGTGGATGGCTGGGGAACCGGAGGCGGCCCCTGGTTTTACGAAAGGTACAATGTGCCCAATCGTTCCACCATCGGCTGCAACTGGGCAGATACGGATGGAGACTACTGGTTCCGCTACGGAGATGTGCTGTTTATGGTGCTGAACACCAGCAGTATTTACGGACATGATGTGCATGCGGAGTTTGTGGAGCAGGCGTGTGCGGCTAATCAGGATGCCAAGTGGCGGATCGTTATGGGCCATTATTCTTCCTACAGCAGCGCTACCAAGTATCAGGCAGATTCGGAAACGTATCGGGCCCACTACGCGTACCTGGGAGAAACCTATGACATTGACCTGTTTTTAAGCGGTCACGACCATGCCTATACCAGGACGAAGTTTATGAACGGGGCATGCGAGCCCATTGAAGGGTATGACTATCAGTCCGGTTCCACAGCAAAAAATCCGGAGGGCACCCTGTTCGTGACCCTGGGAACGGCCAGCGGCTGTACCTATCAGCCCATTACGGAGAATTATGCAGCTGCGCTTCAGAGCCAGCCTATGGTGCCCACAGCTATGAAGGTGGAAGTGACGGATACGACCCTGAAGCTGACCACATATATGGTGGACAGCTGGGTAGCATTTGATGAATATACGATTCAGAAGGATTAAGAAAAACGCGGGCAAAAGCAAAGAAAAGCCGGGAAAACATGAATTTTTCTTGAAAATTCTTTGAAAAAGCCGGGGCAAACCTTGACAAAAAATAAAAGAACAACTATGATAAAACGGAATGTAAAATGGTAAGGACGAAGAGGAGTACATGAGGGGTACTTATCAGAGAGGACGGTCCGTTGGCTGAAAGGCTGTCCGAAGGAAACTCATGGAAGGTAGCTTCTGAACCGGAATGGTGAAAAAGTCCGAGGAATACAGTAGAAGATCCCGGAGACATAGCCGTTCACGCCCAGCCCCCGTTATCGGGCCTTGAGATGTATGCAGAGCTTCTGCATAAAAGTAAGGTGGTACCGCGTTTAGACGCCCTTTCTGTTTAGAAGGGGCGTTTTATAGTCCCCGTAAAATGTTTATAAAGGAGAGTGTACGAATGAAAGAATTAGCAAAGACTTATGATCCTCAGGGTATGGAAGACCGGATCTACGCCAACTGGCTGAACAAGAAATATTTCCATGCGGAAGCAGACCGCAGCAAGAAGCCCTTTACCATTGTGATGCCGCCGCCCAATATTACCGGCAAGCTGCACATGGGACATGCGCTGGACAATACTCTGCAGGATATTTTGATTCGTTATAAGAGAATGCAGGGCTACAATGCTCTGTGGGTGCCGGGAACAGACCACGCATCCATTTCTACAGAAGTAAAGGTTATCAACAAGCTGAGAGAAGAAGGCATTGATAAAAATGAACTGGGCCGGGAGGGCTTCCTGAAGCGTACGTGGGAGTGGAGAGAAGAGTATGGCCGCACCATCGTAGACCAGTTGAAAAAGATCGGTTCCTCCTGCGACTGGGACAGAGAGCGTTTCACTATGGATGAAGGCTGCTCCGACGCAGTATTGGAGGTATTTATCCGCCTGTACGAAAAAGGCTACATTTACAAGGGTTCCCGTATCATCAACTGGTGTCCCGTATGTAAGACATCTATTTCTGATGCAGAGGTTGAGCATGAGGAGCAGGAAGGACACTTCTGGCATATCAAATACCCGCTGGCAGACGGCAGCGGCAGTGTAGAGATCGCAACCACCCGTCCGGAAACCATGCTGGGTGACTCCGGTCTGGCTGTGCATCCCGATGATGAGAGATATACACATCTGGTTGGAAAGAAAGCCATTCTGCCTCTGGTGGGAAGAGAACTGCCCATCGTAGCAGATGCTTATGTAGATAAAGAGTTCGGAACCGGTGTTGTTAAGATGACTCCGGCTCACGACCCCAACGACTTCGAGGTTGGAAAGCGTCACAACCTGGAAGAGATCAATATGCTGAACGACGATGCTACCATCAATGAAAATGGCGGCAAATATGCAGGCATGGACCGCTATGAGGCTCGCAAGCTCATTGTGAAAGAGCTGGAGGAGCAGGGCTATCTGGTAAAAGTGGTTCCCCATTCTCATAATGTAGGAACTCATGACCGCTGCGGCACCACCGTAGAGCCCATGATCAAGCAGCAGTGGTTTGTAAAGATGGAAGAAATGGCAAAGCCGGCCATCGAAGCAGTGAAGAACGGCGACCTGACCTTCGTGCCGGAGCGTTTTGATAAGACATACCTCCACTGGCTGGAGAATATCCGCGACTGGTGTATTTCCCGTCAGCTGTGGTGGGGACATCGGATCCCGGCTTACTACTGTGACGAGTGCGGTGAGATCGTAGTGGCAAAAGAGGCACCTGCTGTTTGCCCCAAATGCGGATGTACCAATCTGACTCAGGATCCCGACACTCTGGATACCTGGTTCAGCTCTGCGCTGTGGCCCTTCTCCACGCTGGGATGGCCTCACGAGACTGAGGATATGGACTATTTCTATCCCACCGATGTACTGGTAACCGGCTACGATATTATCTTTTTCTGGGTTATCCGTATGGTATTCTCCGGCTATGAGCAGACCGGCAAATCTCCCTTCCACCATGTACTGATCCATGGTCTGGTAAGAGACTCCCTGGGCCGCAAGATGAGTAAGTCCCTGGGCAACGGCATTGATCCGCTGGAGATCATTGAGAAGTACGGTGCAGATGCTCTGCGTCTGACTCTGGTAACCGGTAATGCACCCGGAAACGACATGCGTTTCTATATGGAGCGTGTAGAGTCCAGCCGTAACTTTGCGAATAAAGTTTGGAATGCTTCTCGTTTTATTATGATGAACGTTGAAAAGGCAGAGATTCCGGCTCAGATCGATCTGACCACTCTGACTGATGCAGATAAATGGATCCTGTCCAAGGTAAACACCCTGGCCAAGGATGTTACTGCCAACATGGATAAGTTTGAGCTGGGTATTGCTGTACAGAAGGTTTATGACTTTATCTGGGAGGAATTCTGCGACTGGTACATTGAGATGGTAAAACCCCGTCTGTACAATGATGCAGATACCACCAAGGCAGCAGCTCTGTGGACCTTAAAGACTGTTCTGGGCAACGCTCTGAAACTGCTGCATCCCTTCATGCCCTTCATTACAGAGGAGATCTTCTGCAATCTGACCGACGAGGAATCCATTATGATCTCCGCATGGCCGGAATACACCGAAGAGTGGAACTTTGCAGAGGATGAGACTGCAGTGGAGACCATTAAGGAAGCAGTTCGCAGCATCCGTAACCTGCGTTCCGGCATGAATGTACCGCCCAGCAGAAAAGCTCATGTATTTGTAGTATCCGAAAATGAAGCAGTCCGCAGCATTTTTAAGACCGGTAAAGTATTCTTTGCAACTCTGGGCTATGCCAGTGATGTAACTGTTCAGGCAGATAAGACCGGTATTGCAGAGGACGCTGTATCTACCCTGATCGCAGAGGCAGCTATTTATATGCCTTTCGCAGAGCTGGTTGATATGGAAAAGGAGATTGAGCGCCTGAAGAAAGAAGAAGAGCGCTTGACTAAAGAATTGGCCCGTGTAAACGGCATGCTCAGCAACGAGAAGTTTGTAAGCCGTGCGCCCCAGGCCAAGATTGATGAAGAAAAAGAGAAGTTGGAGAAGTATACTCAGATGATGGCACAGGTACAGGAACGCCTGGCTTCCTTGCAGAAGTAGGTGTCCGCTGGAAAAAGAAGGGAAACTCGCATGTCCATTAAGAACAAATTGAGCAACAAAAATAGAGAGACAAAAGAAAAACTATTTGCAAAATGGAGCTTTCTGGAAAAGCTGTCCGCAAAATACCAGGCGTACAGCCAAAAACCGAAAAAATGGGTTGAGATTGGAAATCGGTATTCCCTGATTTTTCATGCACTCTGGTCCATGATCGTCTACTTTATCATCGAGGCCTTTTCCCGGCACTCGATCATAGAGGCTTTTGATTTTATGACAGGAAGCCCCTGGGTATTCCTGTATAATTCACTGATGATTTTCATGACCTTTATGCTGGTGTACTTTTTCCGGCGCCGGATCTTTGTCCGGCTGCTGTTATCGGTATTCTGGCTGTATATGGGCTACACCAACGGAACGGTTCTGGCCTCCCGTGTAACACCCTTTACCGGCCAGGATGTCCATCTGCTGGAAGATCTGATGGATATCATCACCATATATTTAACGCCGGCCTATCTGGCAGGTATTATAGCTGCAGTAGTTATTACTGTGGGAACACTGACACTGCTGTGGAAACGCGCACCCAGGTTCCAGAAAAAGATAAACTACAAGCTGGTGACACTGGGTACAGCTGCAGTGATCGCTCTTTTTGCAGGCTCCACCAAGCTGGCGCTGGAGCAGAGGATCCTGTCCACCTATTTCGGCAATATTGCATTTGCGTATGAGGACTATGGCTTCCCCTATTGCTTTGCCTGTACACTGTTTGCATCCGGCATGGACAAGCCCTACGAGTATTCAAAAGAGACTGTTGACGGAATTATTACCTGGGATGAGGATGCAGAGCAGACCGATGCAGAGACTGGGGGAGAGCAGGAAGAAGAGAAGTCTTGGCCAAACATCATCATGCTGCAGCTGGAGACTTTCTTTGATCCGACTACGGTAGAGTTTCTGGAATTTTCCCAGGATCCCATTCCCAATTTCCGCAAGCTGATGGCGGAGTACTCCTCCGGTGCTTTTAAGGTGCCCAGCGTAGGCGCGGGAACTGCAAATACGGAATTTGAATCTATCACAGGCATGAACCTGCGGTATTTCGGTCCGGGAGAATATCCCTACAAGACCATTTTGAAAAAGACCACCTGTGAAAGCGTGGCCTATAATTTAAAAGACATTGGATATACTACACATGCCATCCACAATAACAAGGCTACCTTCTACAGCCGGGTGGATGTGTTCAAGAATCTGGGCTTTGATACCTATACCTCCAAGGAATACATGGATGTGTCCAATGTGACAGAGAACGGCTGGCTGAAGGATGAGGTGCTGATCGGCTGTATTCTGGACGATCTCATGTCCACGGAGAATGAGGACTTTATCTATGCCATTTCTGTACAGGCTCACGGTGAGTATCCCACAGAGAAGGTGCTGGAGGATCCGGTTATTAAGGTGAGCGGAGCTGAGACAGAAGAGAAGAACTATCAGTGGGAGTATTATGTAAACCAGTTGTATGAGGTAGACCAGTTTGTGGCAGATCTGATCGCCAAGCTGGAGAAATTCGGCGAGGATACTGTACTGGTCATGTATGGAGACCATCTGCCCACCCTGGGTCTGACGGTAGAGGATGTGAGCAACCGTTATCTGTTCGATACCAGCTATGTGATCTGGGATAATATGGGCCTGGAGCGCAAGGAGCAGACACTTTGCACTTATCAGATCGCGGCAGAGGTTCTGGACATGGTGGGTATTCACGAGGGAACCATGATGCAGTATCATCAGACCCGCAGAAAGAGCAAACAGTATCTGCCTGACATGGAAATGCTGCAGTACGACCTGCTTTACGGCAAGCAGTATGCCTACGGCGGGGAGAGCCCCTATGAGCCCACGGATATGACCATGGGTGCCAAGCGTGCCACCATTACCAATGTGGTGCCTCTGGAAAATACGTTGTATGTATTTGGAACGAATTTTACTACAGCCAGCAAGGTATATATTAATGATGAGTGGCAGAAGACCACTTTCATTAATGACCATATTGTGAAAGTAAAAAATACGACCCTGACGGAGGATGCAGCCATTACCATCAAGCAGCTGGCGCCGGGGCAGAAGAAACGGGTCCTCAGCGTGGAAGGAAGCTACGAGTATAAGCAGCCTGTGCCGGAGGAACCGGTGGAGCAGGAAGTACAGGTACAGGAAGAACCGTAAGAGGATAGAGGGCTATGAACCGGAATATGACATATCAGGAAGCGGTGGCTTATATTGATGAGACACCGAAGTTTACAAAAAAGAATACCCTGGAAAACACCCGGGCTATTTTGCGCAAGCTGGGCAATCCCCAGGACAGCATGAAGATCCTGCATGTGGCAGGAACCAATGGAAAGGGCTCCGTGTGTGCCTTTCTGTCGTCCATTCTGACTACCGCCGGAAAACATACGGGACTGTTTACTTCGCCTCATCTGGTGGATATCAATGAGCGCTTCCAGATCGATCAGGAGCCGGTCAGCGATGAGGCGTTTCTGGCAGCTTTTCATAAGGTGATGGACTGCGTGGAGGAGATCCGGAAGGAAGGATATGCACATCCTACTTATTTTGAGATCCTGTTTCTGATAGGCATGGTACTGTTTCAGGAGGCACGGGTGGAGTACCTGGTGCTGGAAACCGGTCTTGGCGGCCGGCTGGATGCTACTAACTCCATCGAAAATCCTTTGATTAGTATTATTACATCCATCAGTCTGGACCATGTAGAATATCTGGGAAATACCGTGGGAGCCATTGCCGGTGAAAAGGCAGGCATTATAAAGCTGGGTGCGCCGGTGGTCTATGACGGCACTCTGCCAGAGGTGGAGCAGGTGATGCTGGCCAAGGCAAAAGAGATGGGAGCCCCGGCCTGCGGTGTAAAGCCCTCCATGTATGAAATTTTGGAAGAGACGGATAAATATATTGATTTTTCTATTTGTTCTGGGTATTATGAATATAGTAGACTAAAAATTTCCAGCGTAGCCCGGTATCAGGTGATGAACGCCCTGGAGGCAGTTACTGCCATTCGCGTAATTGATACGAAAGGCGAGTTCACCGAGGATATGATCCGCAGGGGAATTGCAAACATGAAGTGGCAGGGCCGGATGGAGACCGTGCTTCCGGGAGTGATCCTGGATGGGGGCCACAACAAAGCCGGTGTGGCTGAGTTTGTAAAGACTGCAAAGCGGCTGGAGGCAGATCATCCGGTGACGATCCTGTTTTCGGCAGTAAATGATAAAGACTATGAGCATATGATAGAGACCATTTCCAGGGAGCTGCAGTTCCATACTGTGGTGGTGACGGAGGTGGATTGTGACAGAGTCGTGAGAACGGACCGCCTGGCGGAGTACTTCCGTAAGTTTTCTCGGGCCAGGATCTTGGAGCGCTCCGTGATTGCGGAGGCTTTGGATACGGCTTTGCAGATAAAGGGAGAAGAAGGTATTTTGTTCTGTGTAGGTTCCCTTTACCTGGTAGGAGGAATCAAACGGGAACTGAAGAGGCGCACAGAAGCCCAGGAGAAGTAAATTGGCCAGTGGCCGGGGTATAGCAAGGAGGTAGGCCCATGATTAATTTTGAAGAGGAATTAAAGAAATTTCATCCGAGCCTGGAAGTAGAGCAGGTGGAAGAAAATGTGTATCATAACAAACCGATGGATATCACAGACCTTTTGCAGGAAATGTTAAAAGAAATGAAAGAACCAAACCGCTATTAAGAAGCAGGAAAGCAGGGTGAAAATATGCGTTGTATGGAGTGTGGCGCAACGTTGACGGAGCAGGATTACTGCGTCAAATGCGGGGCGGATGTAAAGATTTATAAAAAGTTAGTGAGAATATCCAACAGCTATTATAATGCAGGTCTGGCCAAGGCAAATGTAAGAGACTTGTCCGGAGCGATCCGGGATCTGAAGTACAGCCTGGAAGTAAATAAGTACAATATTCCGGCTCGCAATCTGCTGGGTCTCATTTATTTTGAAATAGGCGAGGTGGTAGATGCGCTGACAGAGTGGATCATCAGCAAGAATCTGCAGCCGAAAAAGAATGTGGCAGATGAATATATCCGTGCCATTCAGGCGAACCCGGCTCGTCTGGAGACCATCAATCAGACCATTAAAAAGTATAATCAGTCTTTGCTGTACTGCAAGCAGGGCAGCGAGGATCTGGCTATTATTCAGCTGAAGAAGGTACTTTCTCTGAATCCCAAGCTGGTGAAGGCTCACCGGCTGCTTGCATTGCTCTATATTAAGACTGAGAATTATGAACGGGCAGGCAGAGAACTGAAGCGGGCGCTGGCCATTGACCGGACAGATACACTGTCCCTTCGTTATCAGAAGGAGTTAGAGCAGGGAACGGAGAAAGATAAGGATCCCGGAAAGAAGGAAGAAAAGAATCAGGATGTGATTTCCTACACCAGCGGCAATGAGACCATTATCATGCCGGCTGCGTATAAGGATACCTCCAAGAGCAATGTGGTGGTAAATATCATTATCGGGTTGGTGGTAGGTGTAGCTCTCATGTGGTTCCTGGTGGTGCCGGCCAAGATCAAGTCGGCGCGAAGCGAAGCCAACCAGCAGACTGTGGAATTCAATGCCCAGTTGTCTGCAAAAGAGGCGGTGGTAGACAGTCTGACCCAGGAACTGGAGGCGGCTCAGCAGGCCCTTGCGGAACTGGAAGCAAATCCCGGAGCCAGCCAGGAAGCCCAGGCAGCAATGGATAAGCTGACAGAGGCTGCGGCGGCCTACAATTCCAAGAAAAATGATGAGGCAAAGACCCTGCTGGGCGAAGTGGACGAGGGGCAGCTGTCGGATGCAGCCAAGGCGTTGTATTTCCAGCTGGACATCACCCTGAATCCGGCGGATTACAAAGCGGCCTATGATGCCGGCGTGGATGCCTATGAGCTGAAAAAGCATGCAGAGGTGATCACGCATCTGGAGCCCATTGTTCAGGCAGATCCGTCCTATGAAAACGGCTATGCACTGTATTATCTGGCCCGTTCCTGTGAAGGCGCAGGTGAGACCCAGAAAGCGATACAGTACTATACACAGTTTACAGAGCTGTTCCCGAATACAGAGCGGGCAAACTACTCCGCTACAGCACTGCAGCGGCTGCAGGGAACCACAGGAACAGGTACAGCGGATACGGCTCAGGGTACAACCCAGCCTGACGCTCAGACTCCTGCAGCGACCCAATAGGGAATGCTGAGGAGTTTAGACTCCGATTATAAAAGAAAAGATAAGGCACGAAAGAGAAGCCCTGAAGCGAGGGACATACCGAGAGGTATGTCCTTTTTTTGCGCGACCGAGATGAAGAGAAACGGAATCGAGGGGCACGGTGGGTATGGGATGCACAGGGGCTCCGCGGGGATTGCACTGCGGCGCAGACATGTAAGACAAACAAGGAAAAGGAGGACAGATTTCCATGAGTAAACTATTGGAAAAGAAGGGCACGCTTTTGATTGTGCGGGTTCCGGAGGAACTGGATCACCACACAGCAGAAGAGGTGCGGGTGCAGGCAGACCACCTGCTGAAGACGGAAGAGATAGAAAAACTGGTTTTTGATTTTTCCCATACGGTATTTTGTGACAGCTCCGGGATTGGCATGCTGATGGGCCGGTACAAGATCATGCACGCCCTGGGCGGAGAGATCCAGGCAGTTCATGTGGGTGAAAACATCCATCGGATTTTGCAGATTTCCGGGATAACGAAGCTGATCCCCGTGAAACGGGATTAGAAGCGGGGCCGGAAATGGGCCAAAAGAAAGGAATGAAAATTGAGGAATCATGAAATAGGAGGAGCATATGAAGAATCAAATGAAGCTGGAGTTTGACAGTATTTCTGAAAATGAGGCTTTTGCCAGGGTGACGGTGGCAGCTTTTCTGACCCAGGCAGATCCCACGCTGGAGGAAGTGGCGGATGTAAAAACAGCCGTGTCCGAGGCGGTTACCAATGCCATCATCCACGGGTATGAGGGAGAAGTACATACAGTCACATTACAGGCAAAATTAGAAGAACGGGTGCTGGAGGTGGAAATATTGGATCAGGGCGTGGGAATTCCTGACGTGGAGAAGGCCATGGAGCCCATGTACACCACCCGGCCGGAGTTGGAACGTTCGGGCATGGGATTTTTGTTTATGGAGGCTTTTATGGATGAAGTCCAGGTGTTCTCAGAGCCGGGCAAAGGGACCCGGGTCTGGATGAAGAAAAAGCTGGGAAAGCAGGAAAAATAGCTTATGGACCATGTAACAGAGCTTATTTTGCGGTCACAGAAGGGAGATAAAGATGCGAGGGAACAACTGATAGAAGAAAACATGGGGCTGGTGCACCATGTGGCCCGCCGTTTTTTTGGCCGGGGCGTGGAGGCGGAGGACTTGTTTCAAATCGGGGCCATCGGGCTTTTGAAGGCGGTGGACCGGTTTGACCTGGAATTTGCTGTGAAATTTTCCACGTACGCGGTGCCTTTGATTGCCGGAGAGATCAAGCGATTTCTGCGGGATGACAGTATGATCAAGGTGAGTCGTTCCCTAAAGGAACTGGCAGTGCGGGCCGGTCGGGAAAAGGAACAATTTTGTATGAGGGAGGGCAGAGAACCCAATATCCAGGAGCTCTCGGAGCTCCTGGACGTAGAAAAGGAAGAACTGGTACAGGCCCTGGACAGCAGCGCAGAGGTGGAGTCTCTGCAAAAGACCCTGTACCAGCAGGACGGAGACGGATTCTGCCTGTTGGACAAGATGTCAGAGGCCGGGGCGGATGTACAGGAGGAAACTCTGCGAAAAGTTTTGCTGGAGCGGGTGCTGGCTCAGCTGGAGCCTAATGAGCGGGAACTGATCGTTTTGCGATTCTTTTACGATAAAACCCAATCCCAGGTGGCCCGGCAGCTGGGGATGTCGCAGGTGCAGGTGTCCCGAATGGAAAAAAAGGTACTGCAGCGGATGCGGGGCATGATTTTATAAAATGGTTTTTGATGAGAGGTATATTCCACCAGTGCAGGGACATACTAAGAAAAAGTCCGAAAAGGCCGCTGCTGCGGTTTTGGAAAACAGGAGGGAATGTATGAATCATATCAAATACCGGGCGTGTCTGATTGCAGTACTTGTAGCAGCAGTTGTAGTTGGAATCCTGTATTACCTGTATGGAGGAGAGGAAGCAGATCCTTTCTCCGGCGCCACATTGGTAAAGGTAGAGGAGCAGCAGCGGCAGCCGGAGTGGTACGGGGAGAGGCTTTCATGAGCGACATTTTATATATAAAATTCGATAAAAACATGGCAGTCCGAACCCAGAGCGTGAACTTGGGGGATGTGGCAGATCTGGAGTGCAGCAACCAGGACATTGTAAACCGGCTCAAGACTCTGCGGCTGTTCACCTTTCAGAATATAAAGAAAGGATCCCACACCTGTGCGGCCCGCAAGGTGTGCTCTCTTCTGGAGGTGGTGCAGAAAATCCATGAAATATATCCCAGTCTGGAAATTCAGAATCTGGGAGAGATCGATTTTATCGTGGAATATTCCACCAAGGAAAAGGACAGCCCGCTGCTGCTGTTTTTTAAAGTCAGTGTGGTCTGCATCATTACCTTTCTGGGTTCCGCCTTTTCTATTATGGCCTTTAACAATGATGTGTCCGTTACCACCTTGTTTGCCCAGCTCTATGAGCTGCTGACAGGAGAGCCTTCCAACGGATTTACCATATTGGAGCTGACCTATTCCCTGGGATTGTCGGTGGGAATCGTGGTCTTCTTCAACCATTTGGGCGGCCGCAGGCTTACCAAGGATCCCACACCCATTGAGGTGGAACTTCGGAAATACGAAGAGGACGTGGATCTGGCTCTGATCCAGACGGCAGGCCGGAATGGGAAGCACAAAAAGGATTCCAAGACCGGATAAGAGCAATGGGAAGAGAGGAGCAAAAACATGTGGTGGCATCAGATACTCATGGCTTTGGTAGGGCTTTCTGCGGGGTTGTCCGTGGCAGGCGGTCTGTTTGCCTTGATCATCGCCCTGGGCGTGGTTGCCCGGTTTGCAGGCAAGACCCATACGGCAAAATATGTATTTTTGTATGAGGATGCGGTGGCCCTGGGAGGAATCCTGGGAAATCTCGTGAGCATATATCAGATTGCGCCGCCCCTTGGCAGACTGGGAGCAGGGATTTTTGGTGCGTTTGCAGGCGTATTCGTGGGCGCCTGGGCCATGGCTCTGACAGAGATCGTCAACATCATCCCTATTTTCACCCGCAGGATCACGCTGCGCCGGGGGCTGGAACTGGTAGTTTTTGGTATGGCTCTGGGACGGACTCTGGGAGCTCTGCTCTACTTCGTCCAGAGGTGGTAAACATCCTTAAGCGAGTGGAGAAATCGGAAACGAAAAGAATGGCAACAGAAAGGAAGTATGGCATATGAAAGAGAAAGAACAGATTTTAGATGAACTCTCCGCCCAGGACACCCTGGATCAGGACCAGAAACAAAAATACAACGACTATGTAAAACAGGTCACGCCCACCCACAACCTGGCTCTCCAGATGTGCAAGGCCTTTATCGTGGGAGGAATCATCTGCTGTATCGGACAGGCTATTCTCAACTATGCCACAAGCCAGGGCCTGGATGAAAAGACAGCCGGCTCCTGGTGTTCCCTGATCCTGGTGCTGGCCAGCGCCCTTTTGACCGGCCTGAACATTTTCCCCAGCATCGTGAAATGGGGCGGCGCAGGCGCTCTGGTACCGATCACGGGTTTTGCCAACTCCGTGGCGGCCCCGGCCATTGAGTATCAGAAGGAAGGCCAGGTATACGGTATCGGGTGTAAAATATTTACAATTGCCGGACCGGTGATTTTGTATGGGATATTCTCAAGCTGGGTGCTGGGGGTGATATATTGGATCGGGAAGATGATGGGAGTGGCGTAAGCTGCTCCTTTTCTACTTTTATTGACTGGTACAATTAGTTTGGTATGTAATCACAAAAAAACAAAACAAAATATGTCAAAAAAATAAAATAAAAATCATCAAAAATATAAAATGAGATTGACTGACGAAGGAAAATGGGATATTCTTTACATATGAGAAATAAACGAAAATTATAGTAGGAGCTATTTGTTTATGAAAGATTACTGGAATAGAATTGTTGATAGAGAATTGGATCTTAGGTTAGAGGCATTTGGTGCAACCTTGATTGTTGGACCTAAATGGTGTGGAAAGACGACAACCGCAGAAGAAAAAGCAAAAAGTGTCTTGAAAATGCAGGATCCGGATATGAGGGACGGATACTTGGCAACTGCAAAAGCAAAACCATCCCTTTTATTAAAAGGAGAGAACCCCAGACTGATTGATGAATGGCAGGAAGCACCGGTTCTGTGGGACGCAGTAAGAACCGCGGTGGATGACAGACAGGAAGAGGGATTGTTTATTTTGACCGGTTCCACTTCTGTTGATGATTCGCAGATACACCACTCTGGGACGGGGAGAATTTCAAGATTAAAAATGTATCCCATGAGTTTATATGAATCAAGAGAATCGAATGGCTCCATTTCATTAAAGGAATTGTTTGAACATCCGGAAATGGATATTGATGGAATAATGTCAGACATGAGAATTGAAGATTTGATTTTTGCAGCATGCAGGGGCGGCTGGCCATCTGCATTGCGAAAAAAGAGTGATGCAGCAAAGTTGATTGTTGCAAGCGACTATCTTAAAAATGTATGTGAAACTGATATCTCTACAGTGGATGGCGTGACGCGTAATCCTGTTTTGGCAGAATTGATTCTCAAGTCTTATGCCCGTAATATTTCAACACTTGCTAAAAAGAACAGCATTTATAAGGATGTGGCTGCGAATGTTGAAAGTTTGTCTATGCCAACACTGGATTCTTATATTACTGCACTCACAAGATTGTTTGTAATAGAGGACATTGATGCATGGTGTCCAGCGATCCGTTCTGCGACAACCATTCGTTCCGGTAAGAAAAGAGCATTTATTGATCCCTCTATTGCAATAGCAGCATTAGGACTTTCTCCGGATTATTTGGAAAAAGATTTGAAGACATTTGGCTTTATTTTTGAATGTATGTGTATCAGAGACCTGAAAGTATATTCTCAGGCTTTAAAAGGTAAAGTATCATATTACCATGATCGGTATGATTTGGAAGCGGATGCAGTGCTTCATATAGGTGATGGTCGATATGCACTTATAGAATTTAAACTGGGTAGTGCGGAAATCGAAGAAGGAGCAAAGCATTTGTTGAAAATAAAACAATTAGTGCAAATGTATAATAAAACGGAAACGCAGGTACCGCTCAGAGAACCTGACTTATTGTTGGTAATTACAGGTGGCAACATGGCATATACCCGTCAGGATGGAGTAAAGGTAATTCCGATTGGTTGTTTGAAGGATTAGTGTTAGTGGAAATGAGGAATAGGTATGACAAAATTATTTGATGCAATTCCATCCGGTTTCTTTAATTGCCTGTCCAGCGGCAGTAATCATATAATCTATTCGGATTGTTTGCAGATTATTTATGAACAATATGACCGAGAAATATCATATCGGATTGCAAGAAGCCGCATTCGTGATGCCCTTGCTGTGTATTTGTTGGAAAATCATATAGATTTTATAGATGATGGTGATGAGAAAGAGAAACAAAGAAGTCATAATGATCTGGCAAATGGCATTATACGCAAATTTTGTTCCAAGGAAATTGGGTGGCTGGAAGAGGACAATGATGATGCTACCTATGAAAAGCACATTATAATGACAGAACAGGGAATTTTACTGGCAGAATTCCTGCAGCAACTGCAAAAGCCGGAGCGGGAGGAATTTTCCAGTTATATTTTCAATATTTACAATATTTTGCGCAGTGAGGAGCAGTGGTCTTCGGATCCTTATGTTGCCGGCATAAAAAATATTTACCGAAATGCAAAGCAACTGTCCAAGGCATTGAAACGGTTGGCCACTTTTATTAAAAAAATTATTGAACGGATGGTAAAAGAAGAGAGCCTGGAGAGTCTGACAGAAAATATACTGGAGTATTGTGATGGGGATTTTATCCGTGAATATGCGAGACTTACCAAGCAGCAGAATATACATATTTATCGATCCTTTATTAAGTCAAGGCTGGATTTTTTTCAAAATGATGAGGAACTGTTTGAGTTGATAGTTATCGGATGTGCAGTGGAGGAAGATGTTGGGGAAGAAGAAGCGAGAGAGCTGGTTTTGGACATGTTGCAGCGTACAAAAGGCTTTCTTTCAGACGATTACGACCGAATTATGCGTGATATTAAGCATAAAATCAATATTTATCTGCAGATTGCAGTAGGACGGGCTCGTTTTTTGAGGAGCAGAGAGGCGGATGTAAGAGGTAGTGTTGAGCAGACGCTGCGCTATCTTGTAGAGGAAATGGAACTGCTTGGATGGAAGGAAGAATTGCCGCCAGAAATGGGTTCGCTGTTTTTGCTGGAAAAGAACGAATTTGTAGATATTGGATCCTTACGTTTTCCGAGAAAGGCGCAAACAGTTCGTTGCGAAACCAGCGTAGAATTAGAAGAGATGACAGAAGAAGATATCAGGAAAGCCAGAGAGGCACAGGAAAAAGAAGCATACAATCCTTACTCTAAGGAGAAAATGAAAGTTTATCTGGATACTGTTATGGGAAAAAGGAGAAGTCTGGATTGCGAATACCTTCCGTTGGAGAGTAAACGAGATCTGCTCAGTTCTTTGTCAGCAGTAGCATACGGAGAAGAAAATGGATATGTTATAAGACCGGCTGAAGGATATCTCGAGACCAATGGTATGATCTTACGTAGATTTCAGATTACTAAGGAGGAAGAATGATGAGCATGGAAGTGTTTTGGGAGGACTATACCTCAACAGAGCGGGATTTGTTTCAGAAATCCTGCAGACGTCTGCTGAAACAGACTTTTATTGTGAGAGACAAGGACGAAGATAATAAAAAAGCTTATTATTTTATATCCAAGAAGCCAGAGCCCTTTTCCAGATATTTTGGTTATATCGGTTTTGATATTGTAGTGGATCGGGAAAATGGAGTTATCATGCTGCGCAATTGTGCAGATATGGGGGAACATGGAAAGATACAGGCAAACCGCATGTTATTGAAAAAAGCAGAAAGCATTGTTTTGTGTTGCCTTTGGACAATGTATGCAGACCGTGTCCGATCCGGAAGTTTGTCCCAAAACATACAGATTTCTGTCACAGAACTACGTTTTGAACTTGAAAAATATGGTATAAAAGAACAGTTTGACAATAAGACTTTTATGGGAGATATTCTGACTTTGTTTACCAAATTTAATCTGGTTGACGTTCATGGGAAATTAGGAGAACCGGACTGTATGATACGCCTCTACCCTTCATTACAATTTGCATTGGATACAGAGGAATTTCGAAAGTTTGCTGAAACGACACAGAACCGAATGATGGAAAGGACAGGAGAAGAAACGGAGGATGAGGGCGAAGATGGAGATGAATAGAAAGACAGCTACTAAATTGCAACTTGTTCAATGGTCCAGATTTCAGAATGTATCCATAAGATTGGAAGGCTCTACCTTATTTACAGGAGTTAATGGCAGTGGAAAGTCCACTGTTTTGGATGCGGTTACTTATTTGTTGACAGGAAATACGCAGTTTAATAAAGCGGCAAAAGACCGGGACAGAACGGTAATCGGATATGTGAGGGGAGATACGAAGAGTACGGGATCTTCCAGATATCTGCGTAGTGGTGAGGTAGTCAGCTATGTGGCTATGGAATTTTGGTCACCGGTGGAGCAGACTTATCTGGTAATCGGTGTGTGCATGGAGTCAGCAAATGAGGTGGCTTGTAAGAGCAATTGGTTTATTTGTCGGGATGCGAGGCTTGATCAGATTAATTTTGCAAGAGCAGAAAAGGGGATGCTTCATATTACCCCCAAAAATCAATTAGCTGTAAAAGGCCAGATAATGAAAGCGTCTGATTTCCTGGGAAGAGACAGAGGGGTCGAGCAGGTTCTGCGTGCATTGGGCCTCCGATGTGATGCTTCGAAATATCGATCTAAGCTTCTGAAAATGATGGCATTTAACCCCGAAAATAATATCGACCAGTTTATTCAGGAATGTGTACTGGAACCGGGAAAAGTAGATTCATTAAAGGAACTGCGGGAGCAGAAACGCCAGTTTGAACATATTCGTCAAATGTATGAAAATCTGAAGGAAAGTAAGGAACAGCTGGAAACAGTAGAACAAAAAACAACGGAATACGAAAAGAAACTTCGAAATCTTCATATCCGTGAGTTGATGCTTGTGTATCAGGAGCTGAGGGATAAGGAAGAGGAGAATAAGACACTGGAAACACAGTTGGAAGCTTTAAAACATAAGCAAAATGTTCTGGAGCAGCGAAAGACAGAATTGGGTCAGCGACACCAGGCTGCTTTTGAAAGATATCGAATTGCGGAGAATAATGATATTTTTCAGGGATTGAAGGGTACCATTGGAGCATTAGAACGACAGGCTGAAAAACTGGAGGTCGAAATTTGCAGATGTGAGGAACAGCTGGCTGTGGTAAAGAGGTTGCAGTTACAGTTAAGAAATATTTTGGCATGGGTACAGGAGTATCTCTCGGTTACCGATGAGGAAAAGCAGTGTTTGTGTAATCTGGCGGAGAAAGGATACAAAGAGGAAACGAAAGTAGCAGTCTTTCTGCATTTTTCTCAAATGATACAAAGGCAGGATAAAGTGTTTGAACGGAATTCTGTTCATATGGAAGATGAAATCAAAGCCCTTGGAGAGGAACTTAATCAACTGGAGGAAAAAATCAAACAGCTGCAGGCGAATCAAATGGTATTTCCGGAAAATGTGGAAAGAGCGAAGAAACTCATTCAGGAAGAATTGAAAAAACAAGGTGTGGAATCGGAAGTTAGAATCTTTGCAGAACTGGTACAGGAGGTCAAGCAGCCTCAGTGGCGCGCTGCTATAGAGACCTTTTTGGGACGCAAGCGATTTCATATCATTGTAGACGGCAAAGACTGCCATAAAGCTATGGAAATTCTGGAGCGAAAAGCAATTCATGATGTACAGGTGGTCATCACGGATAAACTGCCAGATACAAAGGTAGTGCAGGGATCAGCAGCTGAGGTTTTGACAATTCCGAATGTATTTGCCAGAAAATATGCCAATTATTTGTTGAATGGAATACATTTGTGCGATTCTCTGGAGGAATTACATGAATATCCCAAGGGCGGTTTGATGAAAAACGGTATGTTGGCTAAAAGCTATGCGGTAACCTATATGGACATCAGGAAGACGGAATTTTGTCTGGGTGAGGATGCAATCAGGCATCAGTTGAAAAAAGCATTGGAGACAAAGGAAGATAAGAAGATTAGCCTGCAACAGGAAGAGAAAGCATTGGATATTCTTCAGAAGAGACGTGAAGAAATTCGTAAATGCGACTGGAATTTAGAGAACTATCATTTTGGGGCAGTTGGTATGTTAGAAGAGGTCCGACTAGAGAAACAAAGAAAACAAAAGGAGATTGATAAGATTACGAAAAGTCCGGATTTTATGGCTGTTTTGCAGGAACAGCAGGATGCAAAGCGAGAATATGATGCTTTACAGAATGCAATCGAGGTAATTACTAAAGATATTGGAGGGTGTGACTCAGATCGAAACAATGGGGAAGCAAGGCTTAAGTTGTTGTCTGGTGAAATTTATGAATTGAATCAGGAATACACCAAAAAATGCATGCAGCATCTGGAATTAAAGCGCCCTATGCTGGAAGAGTATGAAAGACTCATCAAAGGGAAAACGGATACATGGCAGGCTATTACTCAAAAGACTGTCAACAATTTAAAAGGTGAAGTTCAGGAAAGTGTCAAACAGCTGGAGACGGCTCAGCTGACTTACTGTAAATTGGCAGAAATAGACATTAATAAGAGAGGTGTGGGTTATATTCCCTTCTATCGTGAGGAATACCGGAATATTGCCAATATCAAGATTGAAGAGGCACACAACAGACTGAAGGAACAGGGTGCACGTCTGGAAAGTGCATTTATGACGGATTTTGTGGCGGAGATTAGTGATACTGTGCGGGAGGCAAAAACAGAAATAGATGCTATTAACCGTGAACTGCGCCAGATTCCTTTTGGAAATGATACTTACAAATTCGTAATGAGAGAAAAGGCAGACAGAAGCGTCTTTTTCAGAATCTGCAAAAGGCTGGAGAGTTATATGGATTCTCCGGAGG
>JAFTZF010000027.1 GCA_017464645.1 Lachnospiraceae bacterium
ACATAAAAGAGACCAGCCTTAAAACTGATCTCTAAAAATCGTAAGAGAAAATCCATACCTTTCTCTACAGTGATATATTTAACTTAATAAGGAGTATCCGGAATCGTGGGTATGGAATTTCGGATTACAATTAACGAATTTTCATGGCCGGATATTTCTATATTTCTATTCTCTTGTACGTTATTCCTATGCTTCTACAATTTTACCGGCTGCCGCGCAGGCTGCTGCAGTCTTGGGAGAAGCCAGGAAAATCTCCACCTTGGAGGTTCCCATGCGTCCCAGGAAATTCCGGTTGTTAGTTGCCACTACCCGCTCTCCGTCCGTGAGAATACCGCCGGTGCGGCCGCAGCAAAGGCCGCAGCCCGGATGAGTGATGACAGCTCCTGCCTTAGCCAGGGTTGCCAGGGTTCCGTTTTCGGCCGCCTGCTGATAAATCTTGCGGCTGGCCGGAGTTACGATCAGCTTCACGAAAGGCGCCACCTGTTTTCCGTCCAGAATCTCTGCAGCCGCCATCAAATCCTCCAGACGTCCGTTGGTACAGGAACCGATGAATACCTGGTCGATCTGCGTACCTTCCAGCTCTTTTACAGGCCTAATATTATCCACCTGAGAAGGACAAGCCAGTACAGGCACCAGGTCCTCCGCCTGATAAGTGATCTCACGAACATAGGATGCCCCTGCATCTGCCGCCAGACTGGTTTCAGCCTCGGCCAGTTCCATCTCACAGTATTCTGCCGTCTTCTCGTCGGGTACGAACAGGGCACATTTTGCACCTGCTTCGATAGCCATATTTGCAATGGTCATACGACTGGCTACGGTCATAGCCTCCACAGTGGATCCGCCGAATTCCAGAGCCTGATACGTAGCTCCGTCAGCCCCCAGATCTCCGATGAGCCGCAGGATAATATCCTTGGAGGTCACATTGGCAGGCAGCTGGCCATTGATTGTAACTCTGATGGTCTCCGGCACTTTGATCCACATGGTACCTGTGCCTAAGATGCTGGCCATCTCTGTGTATCCGATACCGGAAGAAAAAGCACCTACACATCCATATGTAGTGGTATGGCTGTCTGTTCCGAATACGATATTGCCAGGCTTTACATAACCCGCTTCTGTCATCAGCTGATGACAGATACCGTCAGAGCGGTGCACATTGGTCAGACCGTATTTTTCTACAAAGGCATTTCCCACCCGGAAGTGGCGGGTGTCATCTACCTGACTGGCCGGAACCAGATGGTCGTAGATTAGAACCACCTTCTTGGGGTCCCAGATCTTTGTAAATCCCATCTCTTCGAATTTATCTGCCACAAAAGGAATGAAGATGTCGTGGATCATGACCCGGTCTACGGATACGGTCACAATATCACCGGGCTTTACTGTTTTGCCGGTATTTCGCTGAATAATCTTTTCAATCATTGTTGCGCTCATGACTGCTTCCTCCTTAATCCAAACCGTTCTGCTTGCGCATGGCCTTTACCAGACCTCCGGCACTTATGATCTCCACCAGATTCTCGGGCAGGGACACAATGGGGTAATCCACGCCTTCATGAGAAATGGCTTCATTTACGGTAACGATGATCTCATCGCCCTCTTTCACCGCTTCCTGCAGCTTGTCATTTTCGATAAGCAGCAGACCGTTGTTGATGGAATTGCGGAAGAAGATCCGGGCATAGGATTTGGCAATGACGCAGCGGATGCCCAGAGCCTTGATGACCTCGGGGGCCTGCTCTCTGGAGGAGCCGCAGCCAAAGTTTTTGCCTGCCACGATCACATCTCCCGGCTGAATCTGTCCGGCCAGTTCCGGCCGCAGAGGGGAAAATGCGTAGGGCTTCATATCCTGTACGGTTTTCAGGGCCAGGTATTCGGTCGGAATGATAATATCCGTATCGATGTCATCTCCCAGCACCCATACTTTACCTGTGAATCTTTCCATGTGAACTCCTCCTTAAAGCATATCCGCTGTAGCGATCTCGCCCTTGATGGCAGATGCAGTTACGGTGGCTGCAGATGCCAGATACACAAAGGAATCCTTGTGTCCGGCTCTGCCCTTGAAGTTTCGTGTACCGGTGCTGATGAGCACTTCATTTTCTCCGATGACACCCTGGCAGCTGCCCCAGCACACACTGCAGTTGGCATTCATGACAATGGCTCCGGCCTCCATAAAGGTCTGAATAAGCCCTTCCGCCAACGCCTGCTGATAAACCTCCTGACTTGCCGGAACCACCAGGAAACGCACCAGGGGATGTACCTTGCGGCCCTTTAAGAGAGCTGCACCCACACGCAGATCCTCCAGGCGTCCGTTGTTGCAGGAGCCCAGGAATGCTTCGTCGATCTTCACGCCAAGGCACTCTTTTGCATCCACTACACTGTCCACAAAATGAGGCTTTGCCACGATAGGCTTCACGGTACTTAAATCTATGGTATATTCTTTCGCATAAACTGCATCTTCGTCGCTCTTGAAGCAATGCTTGGGCTCACGGCCTCTCTGCTTCAGATACTCCATAGCCACTTCATCCACTTCCATGACAGCTGTCTTGGCTCCCGCCTCCACGCACAGATTGCAGATGGCAATGCGGTCACTCATGGTCAGAGCTGCCAGGCCTTCACCGCCAAACTCCATGGCCTTGTAATTAGCTCCGTTGGCGCCGATCTGGCCGATGATGGTCAGGATCAGATCTCTGGCATATACGCCCTCAGGCAGCTTGCCCACCAGGTTAAATTTCAGAGTCTCAGGCACCAATACCCAGGACTTGCCTGTCACCATGGCATACAGGTAATCGGTGCATCCCACACCTGTTCCAAAGGCACCTAAGGCGCCGTAAGCGCAGGTATGGCTGTCCGCGCCAAAGATCAGCTGGCCAGGACGCACATGGTTTTCCATCATAATCTGATGGCAGACGCCTTTACCCTCATAAAAAGCAATGTCATTTGCCTTGGCAAAGTCCCGCATCTTCTTGTGAGAAGCTGCTGTCTTGGGGCTGTCTGAAGGCACATTGTGGTCCACGATCCACACCAGCTTGCTCACATCCGCAATATGAGGCTGATTGAGCTTCTGGTTGTACATATCAATCGTCAGATGAGTGGTACCGTCGTTGCTCATAAGCTGATCCACTTCCACCGTATGAATGTCGCCGGGCTTTACATAGTCTACTCCGGCTGCTGCCGCAATGATCTTCTCCGCAATGGTCATGCCCCGTTTTTCAGGAGCTTTTCCTGCCGCAGGCGCCGCGTCCTCTTCCGCTTTTTCCGGGCTGTTCAGAGACGCGATCAGACCTCCCTGATCCAGGATCCCCTGCATATAAGCGGGCAGCTTGGTACATACAAATTCCTTGTCTCCGGTCTTTGCCACACCATCAGTAAGAGACAGTTCCATGTCATCTCCCTGAGCCACATGGTCATACAGATCTTTGCATACGATGACCGGCAGACCAATGTTGATGGCATTGCGGTAAAAGATGCGGGCAAAGGATTTGGCAATGACTGCCTTCACTCCCAGCGCCTTCAATACGGCCGGGGCCTGCTCTCTGGAAGAGCCGCAGCCAAAATTCTCCGCAGCCACTACAAAATCCCCGGGCTGAACCATGGATGCAAAATCCTTGTCCAGGGATTCAAATGTATGTATCTTCATCTCGTCAATGGTGGGAAACAGCAGATACTGGGATGCAATGATCTGGTCTGTGTCCACATCTGTATGAAATCGAAATACTTTTCCCATTTCCATTTTCCTCCTACTCTAGATTTAAAGCAGACTCTCGCTTGTTTATGACCTGAAAAAGAAAGGTGTTCCAAAAGTTCTCCTTTTGAAACACCTTCTATTTTCATACAAGAACTTCCGGATTAGTTATCCAGCAGCTTCTCCTCACCATTCCAGCTGTACAGCTTACGAATCTCTGTACCAACCTTCTCAGCGGGATGCTCTGCAGCCAGCTTACGCATAGCCTTGAAGTGTACCTGACGGCCTGCAGTAGACATATCCAGCAGGAATTCTTTTGCGAAGGTACCATCCTGAATATCGGACAGGATCTTCTTCATAGCCTTCTTGGTGTCGTCGGTAATGATCTTCGGTCCGGTAATATAATCACCGTACTCAGCAGTATTGGAAATGGAGTATCTCATGCCAGCAAAACCGGACTGATAAATCAGGTCTACGATCAGCTTCATCTCATGGATACACTCAAAGTAAGCATTTCTCGGGTCATAGCCAGCCTCAACCAGAGTCTCATAACCAGCCTGCATCAGAGCGCAAACGCCGCCACACAGAACTGCCTGCTCACCGAACAGGTCGGTCTCGGTCTCAGTGCGGAAAGTGGTCTCCAGAACGCCTGCTCTCGCGCCGCCGATAGCCAGTGCATATGCCAGAGCCATATCCAGAGCCTTGCCGGTTGCATCCTGCTCTACAGCTACCAGACAGGGAACACCCTTACCAACCTGATACTCACTTCTTACAGTATGTCCCGGTCCCTTGGGAGCGATCATGGTCACGTCTACGTTTGCAGGCGGTTTGATGCATCCGAAGTGGATGTTGAAGCCGTGTGCAAACATCAGCATGTTGCCCTCTTCCAGGTTGGGCTCGATGTCTTTCTTGTACATATCAGCCTGTAGCTCATCGTTGATCAGGATCATGATGATGTCTGCCTTCTTTGCAGCCTCTGCTGCGGTGTATACTTCAAATCCCTGCTCCTCTGCTCTCTTCCAGGATTTGCTTCCCTCGTAAAGACCGATGATCACGTGGCATCCGGACTCTTTTGCGTTCAGCGCATGTGCATGTCCCTGGCTGCCGTAGCCGATCACTGCAATGGTCTTTCCTTCCAGCAGGGAAAGATTACAGTCTTCCTGATAATAAATTTTTGCCATTTTTTCATTCCTCCATCACTTTTTTATGTATGCTAAAGGTTCTTCGCCTAAAGTATCTTGTTCTTTTTCAGAATCTATGCTTCTGCATCGTAGTCTCTGATATTTCCTTCTTCGTCAAACAGCTTCACATCAAAGGTGCCTCTGGAAAGACCGGTCAGACCCGTCCGTGCCAGCTCCAGGATCTCATAGGACTCCAGAAGGCCCAGCAGTGCATCGATCTTGCTCTGCTTTCCGATAACTTCAACCACCAGGGACTCTTTGGATACATCCGCGATCTTAGCCTGGAACATATTTGCAATAGAGAAGATCATCTGACGGTCTTCGCCCAGGGCTTTTACCTTGATCAGCGCCAGTTCTCTGCAAATGGAAGTATCCGGCTCCAGACGCTTGATATCGATCACGTCCACCAGCTTATTTAACTGTTTCTCTATCTGCTCCAGAATACTTTCGTCTCCTCTTGCCACAATGGTAGCACGGGAATATCTGGGATCCGCAGTCTCACCTACTGTCAGACTGTCAATGTTGTAGCCACGTCTGCTGAACAGTCCGGCAATCCGGCTCAGTACACCGGAAGTATTATCAACCAAAATCGAAAATACGACTTTTCTCATAATATTCTCCCCTTATTTCTTTTGCACATTAAAGTGCTGCGTTATTCTATCCATTCTAACAAGTTCTCTTCTCTTTGTCAACCTGGAAAGGAGGGAACTTTTCGGAAAATCAGGACTTGTTTACAGGGGTTTGGAAAGAGAAACCTCCATAGAAACTTCTTCCAACAAGCTCCAGTTGGGATAATAATAAGCTGTCACCATTTCCGCGCCTTCCTCTACCATCAAATAGAGATCCAACTGAGTAGTACCTTCTATGGGGACCCATGCTTCTGTGTATTCATAGAACAGTTTACTTTTACCGGCTTCTATTTCATAAGCATACTTCTCACCCTGTACCTCTTCTGACCACCGGAAAATATACGATGGCGACTCAGTACAAACATGGTCTCCATGATTCTCCACTGTAAAGCGCACCAGGTAATATGTACATCCTTCCGACGCCTGAAAAGCCTCCCCGTCGGCACTCTCCAATACATCTCCTATTTCTCTGCATCCCTCATAGGTCACCTGCAAACTATATCCGCTTTCGTAATAGTTGCCGTAAAATCCATCTAACTCATCTCCCATCAGCATAGTGACCATGAGCACAAACAGCCAAATGAGTGATATACCAAGGAGCACACAGCCTGTTATGATCTTTGCATAATGACCGGGTGATCTTTTCATCACTCCACCTCCTTGTCATCAGTCTGTTCCAAAGCCTCCAGCTGCAAAGGTATTGCATGGACTCTTATTACTTCACCGGAGTGATCCTCGCACTCCTCCAGATACAAGGTTATTGTTTCCGCTCCCTCATCTACTAAAAATCCAAGCCAGCCTTCTGCCTGATCTCTTTCCGATAAATTGGCTTCATTAAAAGCAGGCCAACCGAAAATTTTTCCATAGATATCAAAATCATACGGATCAATCCCTCCGTAGGCAATCTCATCACACTGAATATAAGAATATCCGTAATAGTAATAATAGTCCGAATCCTCTTCCGTCCAATTCTGCCCTCTGGCACTTTTCAGCTTTACTCCGATAAGTTTCTTTCCCTCGGGAATATTCAATTCCTCGTCCGTAGCCAGAACACGTGTTTCCATCACACCCAGGAATGTGTGTTCATACCCAAAGACAGCTCCCATCTCATGATCCCTGACTGCTATCCGGCCATCGGATCCCTCCGTCTGCTCTTTCTGTTCCGGCTGATCCTGATTCACCGCAAAGGCCGTGCCGCCCACAGCCACCAGCAAAAAGATTACGATGGAAACGCACAGAAACACCGTGCTCCCCTGCACGCCCTTCTTTTGCTCTGCCTGATATGCAGGAGCCGAGCTGCCCGGAAAACTATGCGCACTCTCTGAATGGGTATAACCCCCGTCATAAACATCATGCATCTGCTGGTGCTGCTCTTCTGCCGTCTCCGGCTTGTTAAAGCATCCGCACCTGGGACAGATACCATGATAGTTTTCATAATCAAACTCTTCTCTGCAGCTAAAACACTTCATCCAATCTTCTCCGTTTCTATTCCCAGGGAAGCAGCGGATTCTCCACCTTCTTATCCCGCTGCATCAGGTCCATAACTGCTTCTTTTGCAGGCTTATCCCCAAAGAGCACTGCATTTACCTGCTCTATGATCGGAATCTCTACATTGTACTTCTTGGCCAGGCCCATGGCAGCCTTGGCCGAGTAAACGCCTTCTACTACCATCTTTACCTCGTCCATGGCCTCTTTCATGGTCTTGCCCTGTCCCATGAGATATCCGGCTCTGCGGTTCCGGCTATGGACAGAGGCACAGGTTACGATCAAGTCTCCGATGCCGGTCAGACCGTTGAAGGTCTCAATACGGCCGCCGCAGGCCACACCGATACGGCTCATTTCCATGATACCGCGGGTAATCAGCGCCGCCTTGGTATTGTCACCATAGCCCAATCCATCTGCAATACCTGCTGCCAAAGCCACCACATTCTTTAAAGCGCCGCCCAGCTCGATACCCAGCATATCCGGGCTGGTATATACACGGAACACCTCGTTCATAAAAATGTTCTGAATAAACTCTGCGCTCTGACGGTCCTTTGCTCCCGCAACTACGGTAGTAGGCAGTCCCCGTCCCACTTCTTCTGCGTGGCTGGGGCCTGACATGGCAGCCACCCGGCACTGGGGAATCTCTTCTTCGATGATCTCTGTAAGGGTCATCAAAGTCGTTTCTTCGATTCCCTTTGCCACATTCACAATCAGCTGGTCCTTTTCCACATGAGGCGCCATGAGTTTCGCTGTGCTTCTGGTAAACGGAGACGGTACTGCCAGCACCAGCAGCTGCGCTCCTTTGATACTCTTCTCTAAATCTGTAGTGATTTCCATATCCTGGGGAAGCTTTACACCCGGCAGCTTATCCAAATGCTCCCCCTTTTCCTTCAGCATGGTTACCTCTGCTTCCACAATTGACCAAAGGGTCACTGTATGCCCGTTGTGATACAGAACGGTGGACAGGGCTGTTCCCCAGCTTCCTGCACCAATCACACTAACCTTTGCCATAACATTCTCCTCCTTGTAACTGTGATCCTATTCTGCTTTCTCCCCGATTTTGCGCTCGGTTCCCTTCAGCAAACGCTGAATGTTGCCCCGATGTCTCCAGATAGCCATCCCCACAAGGAAAACAGTAATTGCATAAAACTCATACAAATGAGCTGTGGACAGCCCCCATTTTCCCATAAATCCGTAAATCAGCACACCTGCCAGCAGCTCCAGCACCACCAGAATGGAGCCCAGAGACACATAACGGGTCAGCGCCACGGTTCCTCCGAAAATCGCAGCTGCGATCAAGGTCAGCACCGGATCCAGGCTGGCCAGCAGACCGCCTGTGGCCGCGATTCCCTTTCCTCCGCGGAATTTCAGATAGAAGGGGAAATTGTGCCCTAAAATCGCACCCATAGCCGCATACATACCGAGCAATACACTCATCTTGTCGTCCGGCGTATCATAAGCCGGTCCAAAAATACATTTCACCAGGAGTACCGCAAACAGACACTTTAAAGCGTCTCCAAAGAAGGTAATGACTCCCGCTTTCTTTCCCAGAGTACGCAGTGCATTGGTAGTTCCCGCATTGCCGCTGCCGTGCTCCCTGATATCGATTCCATGAAGTCTTCCATAAATATAGCTGGTCTGGAACAGACCGAATATATAGCCAATCAGCACACAAAGGATGCGTATCATCTACTGGTCTTTCTCCTTTCTCTCCCGGATCAGGAACTTCAGGGCAGTGCCTCTGAATCCAAAGGCTTCGCGAATCTTGTTCTCCAGATAACGGGTATAAGAAAAATGCATCAATTCTTTGTCATTGACAAAGATCACAAAGGTAGGCGGCTTGACCGCTACCTGGGTGATATAGTACAGTTTCAGCCGATGTCCCTTGTCTGAAGGCGGCTGCTGCAGTGCTACTGCCTCGGTCATGATCTCATTCAGCACACCGGTAGCAACCCGCAGGTTCTGATTTTCAATGACCATATCGATCAGATCAAACAGCTTCGGCAGACGCTGTCCGGACAAGGCAGAGATAAAGATCATCTCCGCATAGGGCATGTAAGCCAAAGTGGTTTTGATCTTGTTGGTATATTCGTAAATGGTCTTGTCATTCTTTTCGATGGCGTCCCATTTATTTACTGCGATGATAATACCCTTGCCGCGCTCATGGGCAATGCCGGCAATCTTTGCATCCTGCTCTGTAACACCTTCTGTAGCATCGATCACCAGGACAACCACATCTGCCCGCTCTACGGCAGTTACCGTACGAATAATGCTGTAACGCTCCAGTTCTTCTTTGATCTTATTTTTCCGGCGAAGTCCTGCTGTATCAATAAATACATAGTCCCGGCCATCATGACGCACCTCTGTATCAATGGCATCTCTGGTGGTACCCGCAATATTGGATACGATGACGCGGTTTTCACCAATGAGCTTGTTGATAATGGAGGACTTGCCCACATTGGGCTTTCCTACAATAGCAATGCGGGGACGGTCATCATCCTCTTCCTCTCCTGTTTCCGCGGGGAAATGCTTCACTACTTCATCCAGCATATCACCGATACCCAGACGGGAAGCTGCAGATACTGCCACCGGGTCACCAATGCCCAGATTGTAAAACTCGTACACATCTCCCATGTATTTCTGGAAGCTGTCCACCTTATTTACTACCAATACCACAGGCTTGTGGGAACGGCGCAGCATGTCTGCCACCTTGGAATCCGCATCCACCAGACCCTGGCGTACATCTGTCAAAAATATGATCACATCTGCGGTATCAATAGCGATCTGTGCCTGCTCCCGCATCTGGGACAAAATAATGTCACTGCTGTCGGGCTCAATACCACCTGTATCAATCAATGTAAAATTCTTATCCAGCCATGTTACATCCGCATAAATCCGGTCTCTGGTCACGCCCGGCGTATCCTTTACGATGGAGATATTCTCTCCCGCCAGTGCATTGAACAAAGTGGATTTACCCACATTGGGTCGGCCCACAATGGCTACGATTGGTTTGCTCATGAATACACTCCTTATCTTCCACAACTGCTTTTACCAAAGCTTTTCCGTCTGATTTTACAATATCTATGGGCACTTGTAAAGCCTTTTCCAACTGAGAAACAGTCATATCATCCAAAAAAACATCCTCTCCGCTGCGCAGCAGATGCTCACTCAAAAGCAGCCGTTCTCCCAGTTCCCGGCCCTTCAGCTGAGCCTCCAGATCCTGACCGGTCAGAAGACCTGCCACCGTGATCAGTTCTCCGAAGAAATCATTGCGAATGGGGATGATCTGCACCTGTACTTTAGGGAATTTGCTTCGAATGCGCTCCATGAGTGCTTCCATACAGGGCGCCGCCAGCATGCCTGTGGCTATGGTCAGTTTACGTTCCCTGTCATGGCCCTGCTCCTCCTTCAGCGCTTCCTCTACCTCGTCCTGCAAGAGCCGCAGCATACCTACACCATTTTCCAGCTGCAGATAGCCGTCATAGGTCTCTGCCCCCGGAATCTCCCGATCCGCCAGCAGATACCACTCGTCACTGGCATGGATGAAATGAGTTCCGTGGGAAGCTATCAGCGTATCCTGCCAGCCGTGGATCAGATCCAGCACCTGAATGGCATCCTCTTTTGTAAAAGGCGCAAGCTCCGTCAGCCCCTCTCTGTGGCGGGTCAGTCCCACAGGGACCACCGATACGCTCTCCAGATGCGGCAGATATTTAGCCAGATCCTCAATACTGCGGGCCAGTTCCTCACCGTCATTTACCCCTTTGCACAGCACGATCTGTCCGTTCATGACAATGCCCGCCTCATAGAGCCTGTCCACCTTTTTCAAGGCCTCTCCTGCGAAGCGGTTGTTCAGCATCCTGCAGCGCAGCTCCGGGTTAGTCGTCTGGAACGAAATATTGATGGGTGACAGATGAAAACGGATGATCCGCTCAATATCCGAGTCATCCATATTGGTCAGGGTCACATAATTGCCCTGCAAAAAGGACAGTCTGGAATCATCGTCCTTGAAATATAAGGTCTCCCGCATGCCCTTTGGCATCTGGTCAATGAAGCAAAAGATGCACTTATTGCGGCAGGAACGATAGCCGTCCATGAGTCCATTTTCAAACTCCAGCCCCAGATCTTCTTCATATTCTTTTTCAATCTCCAGTTCCCACTCCTCACCATTTGGCTTGCGAATGAGAAGCTCCAGATACTCCTCGTTGGTCAGATACTGATAGTCGAAAATATCTCCCACCGGCTCACCGCCTATGGATATCAGCTCATCCCCGGGTTCAATCTCCAGCTCCCAGGCGATACTCCCCTCCACCACGCGCTCTATTTTATGTGTTTTCTTTTTCATGGCGTTTCTCCTTGTATCATGATTCTGTCTTCTCAAAATTATGTTGCCGGCACATTGATATTTTATGAATTACCTACTGAGGCTTTAAAACCCGAAATACAGTTGGTAAATTTTCCCTAAAAAAGAATAGCTTTACCTTTTGGATAACAAATTCTGCGTATAGGTCGGTACACTTTAAAGAAAAACATGATTTTTTACCTACTATATCCCAAACTACTTCGCGTGATAGGTAAATAAAGAAATCAAAGCGAGCAGAATGGAAGGAATCGCTAACTTGCCACACAATTCCAAAAAGGACTCATCTACGGTTTAGTATAGCATGTTCTTTGTCTTCTGAAAAGCCAATCTTTTCCTTGACGCTTTTTACTTCTGATGGTATAAATGAAGTGAGGTTCTTTTTCTGTTATTCAGAATCTTTTTAATACATATTTCTTACCTTTCAGGAGGAACACCCATGGCAGACATGAATCAATTTAATGATATTTTACCGATTGCCCCTTTGAAAATCGCTGCGCTGAACAGCTGCACGGATTTTGCCCAAAAGGTAGACAAGCATCTGACTGAGTTTCGAAAAGACAGCAATCTTCATCATAGAGACAATATCAGCTTCCTGGGCTATGATCAGGACACTTTTTTAGCTAAGTGCTCCTGCCCCCGTTTCGGAACAGGCGAGGCCAAAGGCCGTCTGGACGAATCTGTCCGTGGATGTGACTTATTTATTATGGTGGATGTGTGCAACTACAGCCTGACCTATACAGTCTGCGGCTACGAAAACCACATGTCTCCCGATGACCATTATCAGGATCTGAAACGTATCATCGCTGCTGCTACCGGAAAGGCTCATCGTATCAATGTAATCATGCCCTTCCTGTACGAAGGACGCCAGCACAAACGCACCCGCCGGGAATCCCTGGACTGCGCTCTGGCTCTGCAGGAGCTGCGTGATATGGGTGTTACCAATATCATTACCTTTGACGCCCATGACCCCAGGATTCAGAATGCCATTCCTTTAAGCGGCTTCGACAATTTCCAGCCGCCCTATAAGTTCATCAAAGCACTTCTGCGGGGTGTGCCTGATGTAAAGGTGGACAACGAGCACCTGATGATCATCGCACCGGATGAAGGCGCTATGTCCAGAGCCGTATATTTCTCCGGCGTACTGGGTGTAGATATGGGTATGTTCTACAAGCGCCGCGACTACTCTACCGTAGTCAACGGCAAGAACCCCATCGTAGCTCATGAGTTCCTGGGCTCCTCTCTGGAGGGCAAGGATGTTATCATCATCGATGATATGATCTCCTCCGGTGAAAGTATGCTGGATGTGGCAAAGCAGATGAAGGAACGTGGCGCAAAGCGCGTATTCATCTTCTGTACCTTCGGCCTGTTCACCGATGGATTTGCCAAATTTGACGAATATTACAACAAGGGCTACATCAGCATGATCGTTACCACCAACCTGAACTACCGCAATCCCGCCCTGTTGGCGAAGCCCTATTATCGGGAAGCGGACATGAGCAAGTTCATGGCTATGATCATTGACACTCTGAACCACGATGTGTCCACCAGTGAGCTGAATGACCCCACAAACAAGATCCATACATTTCTGGCCCGCTGCGGCGCCATCAATGTGACCACCCCATAGTGTACCAAGTTCATTTTTTAACTCTTTAAAAAGGTGCCGTAAATCCTACGGTACCTTTATTTTCTCTTTACTATGGAAAACCAGCCTCATAGGAAAATGCATTCCGGTACAAGGTCACCTGCTCTCCCAATATGGCTACCACATCAAATCGGCAGGGCGTTTCTTCCCCATATCCTTTCCGCAGCCGATAATAATCTGCAGCCCGGCAGATAGTCCGCATCTTAGCCCGCGTAATTGCCTCTTCCGGCCTTCCCTGACAGGCGCTTCTGCGGTATTTTACCTCTACAAAAACCAGGTATCCGCCCTGGCAGGCAACAATATCAATCTCTCCCAGCCTGCAGCGAAAATTCTGCTCCAGGACAAAATAGCCGTGGTTTTTTAAATATTCCACGGCTTTTTCTTCGTACTCTGCTCCCAGAGCACGTTTATTCTTTTTATTTTCTGTCACACGCTCTCCTGTTATGAAGTGACCTCTTGTCAAGAATAAATTGCACAATAACAAACTTCTCCTAACAATTGTCACATTTGTTTGATTGACAGCATCTGAAAAGAGCCTGACTTAACAGTTCCCGGCATTTGGCCACTCTGTTATTCGTGGATTGGTTACCTACAGGCTAATGGTCCGCCGTGAGTCTGGCTATCTTATAACGTGGATCACAATATTTGTGCCAACAAAGGAGAGACGCAGATATCTCGAACCTTCAAAGTTATCAGCGCTCCTTCCAGATACTGTCAATTGTTTACTGGTTACTTATCCTTCGGCAGAAATCTGCAGTTTACTGCTTATTTCTGCTTGTTCGCCCAATTCATCATGGGCAGACGGCTGTCAAGAGCTTGCCGCCGAAGCGGTGCGTAGCACTCTCGACTGACAGATGAACATGATGTACTTTTATACCGCTTTTACACTGATATTATCCGTCATCATTCCCCATACAAAACATGCCAGTTCCCTTGCTATCGCTGCTACAGCTACATTTCTTGCTTTACCATGTCTTATAAATTTATAGTAACGACTTCGTAATCTTGTATTCGCTTTGTCTGCAAATGCAATTACTTCTGCCGTATTACCACTTTGTCTTGCTTTTAATGCTTTTGATTTATGCCCTATCGTTCCTTTGCATATTCCTCCGGCTGCTTCTATCAGCAGTTGTCTTAAATGACTATTTCCCGCTTTGGACAGACTGGTTCTGTTTGTCTTCGGTCCACTGGAATTCTCACCTGGTGCAAGACCTAAATATGCAGCATAAATATTTCCTTTTGCAAATCTTGTAAAATCTCCTGTTTCTACAATTAGAGATAATGCAGTATGCGTTTGAATCCCAAGAAAACATCCCAACTTCTTTACTTTTTCTGCATACTTTTCCTGTACTGCCAGTTCTTCAATTCGCTGATCTAATCTTTCAATCTTTGCTGTCTGTTCTTCATATGAAGTCATATATTCATTTAACACTTCCCTATACAATGCAGAAAGTTCCAGTTTCTTGAGCCATTTCCAATGAGCTATTGTCCACTTACTCTGGGCATAGTGGTGTCCATGACGTAAACAGAACGCATTAATCTGCTGTTTTATCTTTTTCAGTGCTGTCTTATGATCATCTCTCATACGAATATATTCTTTCACGGAATCATCTTCTTCTGTCGGAACATAAACTGCATGATAACCTCCGTAAGATAAACACTGGGCAATCATCCTTGCATCTCTGGCATCCGTTTTTACACGAACCCCTTGTGGGGTCAGCATAGTGGTTGGTGCTAAAATGACACATTTTACATTTGCGGCAGTTAATTGATCATACAGAGAATATCCAAGACATCCTGCTTCATATCCACATTGAATATCGTACTGATTATCAACACCCAGTTTCATTTTCAGGCTTTCAATAAACATCAAAATGTTTTTATAATCCGGTGTGACATCGATTGTTGCAAAAATCCTGTCATCTTCTCCAATAATTGGCTCCATTGCGCATAAAGTGTAATTTGTACTATGGACATCCATCCCGATTCGTATTATTCTTTTCATATAAGTGGCCTCCTTTGTATGCGGTAATCCCTGTTACCATTAATCTCGTCAATTAATAGTTTACAGGTAAATCCACGAATCTACAAATGTGAGGTCACTTCATATTATCTTATTCCTCCGGGCAGAAGTTTTTAATAAAGCTTCTGCGGTGAATGGAACAGGGGCCAATCTCCTTCAGCGCCTGGATATGAGCCGCGGAACCATAGCCCTTGTTGGAAGCAAAGCCATAGCCCGGCATCAGTTCCTCATACTGCACCATCATCCGGTCTCTGGTAACCTTTGCAATAATGCTGGCTGCTGCGATGGACACGCTCTTGGCATCACCTTTGATAATGGGCACCTGGGCAATATCCACCTGGGGAATGGTCACTGCATCATTTAAAAGCACATCCGGCCGCACCTTCAGATTGGAAATCGCCATACGCATGGCTTCATAGGTGGCCTGGAGAATATTGATCTCATCAATACGGGCAGGACTTATTACGCCCAGGCCCACTGCCACTGCTTTCTCCATGATCTCATCATAAAGCAGTTCCCGCTTTTTCTCAGAAAGCTTTTTAGAATCGTTCAGGTACAAAATCTCACAGTCAGCAGGAAGAATCACGGCACCGGCCACCACGGGACCTGCCAACGGGCCTCGGCCTACCTCATCGATACCGCAGATATATCCTCTGTCTGCATACCTGCGCTCATACTCACGCATGTTCTCCAGACGAGCCCGCTCTGCCTGCAGTTTTTCCTCTTTTTTCTGCAGCCGCAGCTGCTCTGCCTTCGTCATCTATGTACTCCTTCTCTTTGGAATTTACGGACCTTCAATTCTTACTGATGCTTCAAAATCCCAAACTTATTCAAAGGCCAGATCCGAACCCAGGCGCGGCCGATGATGCGATCCTTGTGGATGACTCCCACACTGGGATCCCGGCTGTCAGAGCTGTCATTGCGGTTGTCGCCCAGTACAAAATACTCATCCTCACCCAACTCGATCGGATTCTCTGCCAGGCCGCTGTTTTTCATCACCTCGCGGCCATAGGACTCCTCCAGAACCTCTCCATTGATATATATCTTTCCGTCCGTAATCTGAACCGTCTCTCCCGGCAAGCCGATGATTCTCTTAATGTAATACGTACTCTCCGCATGCTCAAAAGGAAATACAATAATATCAAACCGCTTCGGCTGAGAGAACCGATAGCTGATCTTGTCTACGATCAGATTGTCCCCGTCTTCCAGGGTATTTCGCATGGAGTCACCGCTCACATATGTTCGCTGCCCCACAAATGTAATGATCAAAAAAGTGACCACCAGTACCACGCCTGTATACAGCAGCATACCCCAAAACTCCTGCATAGGCGTTTTCTTCTTTTCTTCCATCTCTTCTGATAAAGCGGTGTGCTTTCTTTTGTTCCTTGAGCCTCTGCCTTCCATCTTCCCACTTCTCCTTAAATATAAGCTTTTTCTTTCATCCTACTCTTCTGCGGCAGGAAATTCAAGAGTAATTCTTCCAATTTTGCCATTACGGAACTCTTCCAGCAAAATTGCCGCCGCCTTGTCCAGATCCAGCTCATTACCCTTCAGCAAGCAGGCCCGGTTCTTTGCGATCTCCTGCAGCATGCCGTAAGCATCCTCCTGGATCTGAATATTGTACCGCTCCTGAAGCATCCGGGGCTCATGTTCTCCCAAAAACTTCAAAAGCTCTGTGGCCAGCTCCTGAATATTTAAAATCTCATCCTTGATGGAACCGATCAGTGCCAGCTTCAGTCCCACCTGCTGATCCTCAAACTTGGGCCATAAAATACCCGGCGTATCCAAAAGCTCCACCTGCTTGTTCAGCTTGATCCACTGGGCACCCTTGGTGACACCCGGCTTGTTTCCGGTCTTGGCACAGGCCCGTCCTGCATAGCTGTTGATAAAGGTGGATTTTCCCACATTGGGAATTCCCACTACCATGGCCCGCACCGGCCTGTTCAGAATACCCTTTCTGCGGTCGCGCTCGATTTTTTCCTTGCAGGCCTCCTGGATCACGCCCTGGATGGCTTTCATGCCTTCCTTGCTGCGGGCATTGATCTTTACCACAAAGAATCCCTTTTTCTTGAAATACTCCGCCCAGGCATCGTTCTGGCTGCTGTTTGCCAGATCCGCCTTGTTCAGCAGAATGATCCGGGCTTTCTGCTTACCCAGCTCATCAATATCCGGATTCCGGCTGCTCAAGGGAATCCGCGCATCCACCAGCTCAATGATCAGATCAATGAGCTTGATATTTTCCTGCATCATCCGCTTGGCCTTTGTCATATGGCCCGGGTACCACTGAAAATGCATAACAAACCTCCTAATGTATATATCCAAACTGCTCCCTGGGCGAAATGATAAACCAGGCCTTGCCCAGAATATCCTTCCGATTCACATTGCCAATATTGGCACTTCTGCTGTCCTCACTGGCATTTCGGTTATCGCCCAGCACAAAGTATTCATCTTTTCCTAATTTCACTTCTGTCTCAGCCACTCCGGCCTCTTCCATGGGCTCCGTGGTGATTTCTTCCTCCAGGGCCTCCCCATTGACGAATACGCGGCCGCTGATGATCTGTACCGTGTCTCCCGGTTTCCCCACCACGCGCTTCATGTGGTAGTGGGAATTCACATTGCCGTTTGGCTTAAATACCACAACATCTCCATAATCCGGGTCCTTCATCATATAGACGAACTGATTTATCAATACCCTGTCTCCACTGTAAATAGTTGGCTCCATGGACTGTCCCACATTGCTGATGGTCCGTCCGAAAAAGTACACCAGAATGCAGGCCAGGACAAAAGACAATACGACTCCGCCAATCCACAGAACTGCCTCCTGCAGAATGGCAAAATTCACCTGTTTCCTTCTTCGCCGAAAGCTTAACCCTCTTCTCATCTGCTTCCCCTTGATTTTAATGCGATCCCCCGGGCACATTCTTTTTCACCGGGCAGAACCCCCCTGCTGTGAAAAAGAAAAGGGACAATGCAGCATTGTCCCCCGTCCCAATTATTTTACTAATTCTTTTACTTTCGCACGTTTTCCTACGCGGCCTCTTAAGTAGTTCAGTTTTGCACGTCTTACTTTACCATGACGAACCACTTCGATCTTCTCTACGTTAGGAGAATGCAGCGGCCAGGTTTTCTCAACGCCGATTCCGTTGGAGTTCTTACGAACGGTAAAAGTCTCGCGGTTACTTCCGCCCTGTCTCTTCAGGACAATACCTTCAAATACCTGAATTCTCTCGCGGTTACCCTCTTTGATCTTGCCGTATACTTTAACAGTATCGCCTACTTTAAACTCGGGTACTTCTTTTTTCAGCTGTTCAGCTTCAATGTTCTTAATAATGTCGTTCATTTCGTTGTTTCCTCCTTCATATTCGGACGTTCGTAACGCATCTATGCGACAGAGGACCATCTCTTTTCATCACAACGCAAGTTATTCTATCATAAAAATTTAGGAAATACAAGTAGTTTTTTCGAAATCTCCCAAATATTTTTGAACTGATTTTTCGCTCTATTTTAAGCGTTTTAACACCCATATAGGCGTCTTGGCAGGGTAAAGTCCCAGGCTCTGCTGCAGCTCCTGTCCGGCCGCATCTTCTTTTGCGACCCACAGATAAGGTGTCCGGCCCTGCTGCACCAGACTGTTTATCCAAAGTGTCTCCCGGGCTTTTTCCTCTTCCCAGCCTTCTCTTGGAAGAGGTAAGGGATTTTTCAGTGTGTATACCCACTGCTCATAACTGTGCTCTTCTGCAAAAACCGGTTGACCATCCACTGTCAGCAGTTCCTTTGCAGCCTGCACCAAAAACTTCTGGTGGAGCACCAGGGTATCCACAGCAGTTCTGCCCTGCCCCCGGCCTTTCCGGCATACCGCCAGAGGCTCTAAAACAGCCTTTCCGGCCTCCAAATCATTTACCGTGACATAAGCTATACCTTCTTGGTCATCCACCAGCAGAACGCCGTTTTCAGCAAAATAGCGAATCTTGCCCTTGTCCAGGCGAAGGCTCTCCAGCATATCCATATGCAGCAGTTTATTCTGAAGCAGCTGCTTTTCGCAGGCTGCGCGCCGCTCATATTCCTGATACAGATCCGGTCTGCGCTCCCGAGTCCGCTCTATGGAACGCTCCAGGCGCCAGGCACTGATGGTTTTGTGATTTCCGGACATGAGCTCCTTTGGCACCGCTTTTCCGTGCCAGATCTCCGGCCGGCTGTACTGGGGGTATTCCAGCAGGCTTCCATGGAAAGACTCAAACTCCGCAGAGTCGTCATTATTCAGCACACCGGGCACCAATCTGGAAATGGCATCCATCATCACAAGAGCAGGCAATTCGCCGCCTGTCAGCACATAGTCACCGATGGACACATAGTCTGTCACCACTTCTTCCAGCACCCGCTCATCAATGCCCTCATAGTGGCCGCACAAGAATACCAGTTCCTCTTCCCGGGAAAGCTCCCGGGCCAGTTCCTGGTCAAACACCCGGCCCTGAGGCGTCACATAAATGACCCGGGGCTCTTTTGTCAGCTTCTTTTTCAGTTCTTCACAGGCCCGGTACACAGGCTCTGCCTGCATCACCATACCTGCTCCGCCCCCATAGGGGTAATCATCCACCTTCTGATGCTTATTATCCGCATAATCCCGGATATTGACTGCATGAAGGGATATCTGGCCTTTCTCCAGAGCTCTGCCTGTGATACTGGTGGCAAAGGTGCCTTCGATCAATTCCGGAAACAGGGTCAATACGTGAAATTTCATCAATCCAACAATCCTTCCAGCAGATGAATCTGCATGATCTCTTCGTCCAAGTCCACATCCAGAATACAGGAGGGAATGGCCGGCAGCAACACTTCCTGACCATCCGCAGTCTTCACCACGTACACATCGTTGGCTCCTGTCTGCAGCACATCCACCAGAGTACCAAAGTCCCTGCCGTCATCGGTCTGTACCTTAAGGCCGATCAGGTCCACAATGAAGTTCTCATTGTCCTCCAGCTCCACTGCGTCCTCTCTGCTTACCAGCAGATCGCAGCCCTTGTATTTCTCAATGTCGTTAATATCATCAAACTCCTTAAACTTCAGAATCACCTGGTTTTTAAAATATTTTACCTGGGTAACTGTAAGGCTCTTATATTCTTTTCCGGTGTCCAGCACGACGCGCTCCAGGTCCTCAAACCGGCTCACATCATCTGTGGTTGGGAAAACCTTTACTTCTCCCTTTAATCCATGGGTGGATGAAATCAGACCTACACGCAAATATGGTTCCATACCTGCCTCCTTTTCTCCCCTAAGGGAATGCTTCCAGCCGGGTCCTTGCCCCGAATGGAAAAACAGCGGGTGTTTCCACCCGCTTTTCTATTTCCTGTGTGCAGATCCTCTGACGGACTCTGCTTCTTACTGCAGTATTTCTACTACAACTTTTCTTTCTTCCTTTGATGCTGCTGCCTTTACAACGCAGCGAATGGCTTTGGCAATCCGGCCCTGTTTGCCGATCACCTTACCCATGTCAGAGGGCGCCACGCGAAGCTCAACAAGAATTGTTTTTTCATTCTCTGTCTCTGTAACAACAACTTCTTCCGGATGCTCTACCAGTGATTTCGCAATCACTTCTACTAATTCTTTCATTTGCCACCTCCGAATGTGGTTGTTTCAGGGTTGATTATTTCTCAATACCAGCTGCTTTCAGGATCTTGCCAACAACTTCTGTGGGCTGTGCGCCGTTGTTAAGCCATCTCTTAGCTGCTTCCTCATCTACCTTGAAGGTGCTGGGATCGGTGCTGGGATCATAAGTACCAATTTCCTCGATGAACTTGCCATCTCTGGGGGATCTGGAATCTGCAACTACGATTCTATAAAAAGGTGCTTTCTTCTGACCCATTCTCTTTAATCTGATTTTAACTGCCATGTTACTTTACCTCCATAATATAAATTTATTATTGCTTTTTATTTAAAAAGGAAATTTGAATCTTCCTTTTTTACCATGTCTGCCGCCCATCATCTGGGGCATCTGTTTCATGAGCTTTCTGCTCTGCTCAAACTGTTTTACCAGCCGGTTCACCTCTGCGATATCCACGCCTGCACCTCTGGCAATGCGGTGCTTCCGGGAAGGATTCAGCACCTTGGGATTGCTGCGCTCCTGGGGTGTCATGGAAAGGATAATGGCTTCGATGCGGGTCATCTTCTTCTCATCGATGGCGGATTCCAGATCCTTCATCTGAGCTCCCATACCCGGCATCATGGCCAGTACAGAACCAAGTCCACCCATCTTCTTCATCTGGTTCATGCTCTCCAGATAATCGTTGAAGTCGAACTGGTTTTTCTTCATCTTCTGGGCCATTTCTTTGGCTTTGTCCTCATCCACCTGCTCCTGAGCCTTCTCGATGAGACTTAACACATCTCCCATACCCAGGATCCGGGATGCCATACGATCCGGATAAAACTGCTCCAGGTCGGACAATTTCTCACCCATACCTACATAGAGAATGGGTCTGCCGGTCACTGCCTTAATGGAAAGTGCAGCACCGCCTCTGGTGTCACCATCCAGCTTGGTAAGAATGACGCCGTCAATACCAATCTTCTCATGGAAGGATGTAGCCACATTCACCGCATCCTGACCTGTCATGGCATCGACTGTCAAAAGAGCCTGGTCAATATTCAGATTTTCTTTGATCTCGATGAGCTCATTCATCATGTCCTCATCTACATGAAGGCGTCCGGCGGTATCCAGGATCACCACATTGTGTCCGGTCTTGCGGGCATGCTCATAAGCTGCCTTGGCAATATCCACAGGCTTGTGGCCATCTCCCATAGTGAAGACCTCTACGCCCTGCTTCTCTCCGTTTACCTGCAGCTGCTTGATGGCTGCGGGCCGGTAAATGTCGCAGGCTACCAGCAAAGGCTTGTACTTTTTCCTCAGCTTGCCGGCCAGCTTCGCCGCTGTGGTGGTCTTGCCTGCACCCTGAAGACCCATCATCATAATGACGGAGATCTCGTTGCTGGGACGAAGCTTCAGCTCTGTGGTCTCAGAACCCATCAGGCTGACCATTTCTTCATTTACGATCTTTATAACCATCTGTCCCGGCGTCAGACTGTTCATCACATCTGCGCCTACAGCTCTTTCCTCTACGGCTTTGACAAACTGCTTCACTACCTTGAAGCTGACGTCCGCTTCCAGAAGGGCCATCTTTACTTCCTTCAAAGAAGCTTTTACATCCGCCTCTGTCAATCTGCCCTTGCTGCGCAGGTTCTTAAACACGCTTTGCAGTTTGTCGGATAAACTCTCAAATGCCATCTATCTGATTCCTCAATCTGTCTTAGTCTTGTGAGCCCCTACAGCTGCTCCAGAATCCCCTGCAGCTTCTGCAGGAGCTGCCCCTTGTCCATCCGCTCACTGCTGTGAAGGGAGCCCTCTATCTCCTGAATCTGCTCCTTAATGGACAAAAACTTCTCCACCAGATGCAGCTTCTCCTCGTAATCCTGTAAAATCTTGTTGCAGCGCTTGATCAGATCGTGAACACCCTGGCGGCTGATCCCCCGCTCCTGGGCAATCTCACTGAAGGAATAATCATTCAGCACCACATCTTCGTATATCTCCTTCTGATGCTCTGTCAGAAGTTCTCCATAAAAATCATAGAGCAAAGTCTGCTCCAAAATCTTTTCCATCGTTACTCACCTTGGTTATCTTACATGACGCGAAAGTGTTTGTCAAGTGTTTTTTCTTGACAATATGTGAAATTTTTATAAAATCTTTGGACAAAAAAAGATACCCTGCCGCAAAGCACAGTATCTTCCTTTATTCATGATAAAATCTAAACCTCTTTGGTGAAATACCGGGCACTGACGCCGCAGATGGGGCACTTAAAATCTTCCGGAAGGGATTCTCCCTTATGAACGTAACCACAGATATTGCACCGGTACTGAGCTTCTCTCTTTTCCGGACCAGCGGGCTCCTTTCCCTCCTCGGGCAGATAGGTGGGTGCATTCTTGGAGCTCTTTCCCTTGATCACATTGTGGTAGTAGGCGTAGGTCATTGGCGGCTCCTTCTTCAGGACCTCTCCTTCCACCACTTCCCCCAGGAACACCGTATGGGTGCTGGTTTCCATGGTGTCGATGACCTTGCACACTACATAGCCGCAGGCATCCAGGAGAACCGGCACTCCTGCACTCATTTTATAGGAAACGCCTTCAAATTTGTCCGCATCTTTACCGCTGCAAAAACCAAAGCCTCCAATCAGTCCTGCATCCGACTTCTCAGATAAGATGGAGCAGCTGAAATAGCCGGATCTGGCAATACAGCCGTTGGTGTAGTTGTCGTGATTGATACTGACAGCCACAGTGGCCGGACTGGATGTGATCTGCATGACACTGTTGGCAGTGCAGCCTGTGGGCCGCTCTCCGTCCAGACTGCCGATCACATATACACCGTATGATAAACTTCTGAAAACATTCTTATCCATACTGTATTTTCTCCTTCTGCATTAATTGATTCGATAATTAGTTCATGGCGGCTCCATCCACAGAGAGAACTTCGCCTGTCACATAGGATGCCAGGTCACTTGCCAGGTACAAAAATGCATTTGCCACATCCTGGGGCTCGCCCACTCTCCTCAATGGAATGGTGGCGATCAGGGGCTGAATAACGGAATCCGGCAGAGCTGCAACCATGTCTGTGCGGGTCACACCGGGCGCCACTGCGTTCACACGGATATTGTCCTTGCCCAGCTCTCGTGCCAGGGATTTGGTCAGACCGTTTACTGCAAACTTAGAAACCGGGTAGGCCACGCCTGCAGACTGCCCGTAAAGACTTACCATGGAACTGGTGTTGATGATCACACCGCCGCCCTGCTCCTTCATGATGCGGGCTGCCGCCTGGGCACAATAGAAGGTGCTGTGTACATTTAAGTCCACGGTCTTTACAAAATCCTCCGGTTTGTAGTTATACAGACTGTCCCGGGCGGATACGCCTGCGTTGTTGGCCAGAATGTCCAGGCTGCCGTAGGTCTCTTTTACCTGGTCAAATACCTTAGCGATCTCCTCCGGCTTATTCAGATCCGGCCAGAATCCCACTACCGGCCACTTGGGGTTTTCTTCTCGCAACTTCTGCAGGGCATTCTCTACGGTCTCCTGACGGGACCCAAGCAGCGCCACCTTCGCACCATTCTGTAAAAACGTTCTAACGATTGCAAATCCAATCCCTCTGGTTCCACCTGTCACAACTGCTACTTTTCCTTTTAACATATGCTTTCCTCCTGTAATTATATTTCATTGATTAATATTAATAATTGTTACTATTATTATATTTATCTTGGCATTTTTTGTCAAGAGTTTTTTTATAAAATATATCCTTGTTTTCTCTTTTTATGTAAAAAACAAAAACTCCCACAAAGCTGTTTCTCAAAAACAACTCCGCAGGAGCTTTTCTCATCTTGATTTTCTATTATGCAACAATATCCTTCTGCACTTTTCCTGCCATCTCCCTGGCAAACTGACGGGCCGCCTCAAAATCCTTCTCTCCCGGATGCAGCATAGCCTCATCAAAATTGGCAAGTAACCGCTCCACCTGCCGGGCATTCTGCGCGGTACGCATATCCTCGTATTTACGGCGAATCTGAATGGGCATCTTTCCCTGGCACAAGAACATACCCAGGTACGTATTGTCCCCTTCAATCCAAACGGACACCTGGTTTTCTACCATCTTTTTATACTCCTCTGTAGGGCTGCTGCCACAGGTGCCAAACAGGGCGATATTTTTCCCGCCCAGGTGCTCCAGACAGCGAATCACCTCCACACTGCAAGTACCCTTATTCACAAAAAAGCCCACAAAATAGGTCTTCGCCTCTGGTATGGTATCTATCTCATCTAAACTTAAAATATCCTTGTCCTGCCCGGGAAGCGCAGAGAAAATCTGAAATGCCACTTGCTTGGTATTTCCGGTCTCACTGCAATATAAAACTGCATAATCCAGCATGCATCTGCCTCCTTGCTATTCCTACAAGGAAATCTTACGCCTTTCTGCGGATACCTTCAAGGATTTCTTTCTAAACAATTATTAAAAAACTATAAACTAAACATCCACAGGTTGCGAATCTGCCCTTTCAGTTCCTCATATTCCCACAGCCGCTCGCTGCGGATGATACTGTTGGGGTCGAGAACACGCAGCTTCCCATCTTCCACTGCTGTCAATACGATGAAATGTCCCGTGGTGGTAAAATCCCCCGGCCGCATGCTGCAGATAATGGGTTTCCCAGCGCTTAAGGCCGCCACAATGGTATTTTTATCCAGACCTATCTCCTGTCCGGAAATGCCGAACTCTTTTACGCCCTCAGTCATGAAGAGCCAGCTGGTACCTGCTCCCTGCTCATAATACCCCTCATCCTGGGCATAGGCCGCCACCTTATGGGGCGCTATGGTATTGTCTCCGGTAAGTCCTGCTGCCACCATAGAAACACAGGTAGGCCCGCACCCGGTCACAGCCAGGAAGTTCTCTCCGTATGCAGTATAGCCCCAGGCCGTATCCCACTGGAGCAGATGAGGCACTGTACCCTTCTCCACCTCTCCTACATTCTCTGCAGGAGGGTTGTCCTTCAGATCCCAATACTGCTCTACAAATTCTTTCGTCTCCGGATTCTTCTCCAGAAGTTCTGCCAGTTCTTCGGGATATTCCCGTCCATCTTCTCCCAACAGAGCTTTTCCGGAAGTGTCCGCCTCTCCAAAGCCTCTGCTGGCTTTGAACCGGGTCACCTGCTCTTTTATGAGAGGTTTAAGTACCTGTACCAGCTGAATGGTCAACACAATGCAGGCAATTCCCATGCCTATGAACAGAACATTTCGCACAAGCCGCACGAATCGTTTCCGCCGCCGTTTCTTTCGCCTTTTCTGTTCCAGCCTCCTGGATTGTCCCGGTTGTCCTGACTGTCTGGGTTGTCTGCGTTCTTCTCTGTACATATCTCTTCGCATTTCCTGTCTCATCTGTGCTGCTCTCCTTGGGCCTTTGTTTTCACCATTGTAACAGGCATTTCTTAAGGTTTCGGAAACATTCTTTTGAGAATGTCTTATCCTTTTCTTATTCTTAAACGAAAAAAGACTGCTGAAAACTTCATTTCAGCAGTCCCGCTATTTCTATATTCGTTTTTTATTTTGCAATCAGCTTCAATGCCTTTGCGATCTCCAGTACCACCAGCGGTACAAAAGCCAGAAGGATACCGATTCCGTAGAGCTGCGGGGTCAGCATGGTCAGACCGAAAATGTTGGCTACCGGCGGCACAAACAGTACAAGCGCCATAAGCACTGCGGAAGCCAGAGCTGCCATGTTCAGCTTGGGGTTGGTGAATGCACCAATCTTAAAGATAGAACGGCTGGAGCGCATGTTAAAGGAATGAACCACCTGGCTGAAAGCCAATACCATGAAAGCCAGTGTACGTCCGCCTATCAGCTCTCCTGTAGCAGAAATACCGATGCGGAAAGCTGCCAGGGACAGAAGTCCGAACATGCATCCCTGAAGCACTACCTGAATTCCCAGGCCGTGTGCAAACAGTCCCTCCTTCTTGGGACGGGGCTTGTTATCCATGATATCATCTTCTACCGGCTCCATACCCAGTGCAATCGCCGGCATACTGTCAGTGATCAGGTTGATCCACAGCAGCTGCATGGGCAGGAAGGGAGATACCTTCCAAAGCAGCATGCAGAAGAATACCACCAGCACCTCTCCGATGTTGGTACCCAGCAGGAATCCAACAGTCTTGCGGATATTGTTGTAAATACCACGGCCCTCTCTTACAGCCGCTACGATCGTAGCAAAGTTGTCATCCTGCAGGGTCATATCTGCAGCGCCCTTGGCTACGTCTGTACCGGTAATACCCATGGCACAGCCGATATCTGCAGCTTTCAGGGCCGGCGCATCGTTAACACCGTCGCCTGTCATGGATACGATCTTATCCTTTGCCTGCCAAGCCTTTACCACGCGGATCTTATCCTGGGGTGATACACGGGCGTATACGGAAATATCTTCCAATTTCTCCGTAAATTCTTCGTCAGACATGGCTTCCAGCTCTGCACCTGTAATGGCCTCCTGGCCTTCCTCCAGAATACCCAGCTGCTTTGCAATGGCAGAAGCCGTTACTACATGGTCACCGGTGATCATGATAAGACGGATACC